>JAZDLZ010000325.1:0-4070 GCA_043801535.1 Pseudomonadota bacterium | reverse complement strand
CGGTTGGCAAGGAGGCCTGCTTCACTCCGGGGACGAGAGCGTCGAGCGTCTCTTTGGTGTCGGCGTGGACTATCGTTGCGCTGCTGGATGGATCGTTCCATCCATAGGGAGCGATGACCCAACGGGCGCAGTCGGTGTGCTCGCGCAGATACGCTTCGAAGTTGCTGGAGGTGAGCGGGGCGCCGAGCTGGATGACGAGCTCTGGCGGCGTGCTGGCGCGAAAACGACTCGATCGGAGGAAGACGTCATAGCCATCGCACTCGAGACTGTCGGTGCGCTCGAGTGTTTCGCGACTCCTGTGCTGTGCCGCCGGAGTCGAAGCAGACGGCACGCCACTGCAATTGCGGGCGCCAGTTTGGGCGGACGGCGGGCATTTGCCGGCGAAGCGTAGTTGGCTGGCTGCTTCGGCGATGAGTGGATAGCCGGTCAGGCAGGAGAGCTGGCTGACGCGGTTTCGCACTGCTGCTTGCGCCAGCGGAGCGGGCCCGCAGGCGATGATGCCGCGTTCGGTGGCGAGGCAGGAGCGGACTAGCTGATCGATCGCGTCGTGATCGGGCATCATCGACGGACGGAATGCTCGCGGCGCGCAAGGACTGGCAGCAATGGAGCGTGTCCTATCGTGCAGGGCTGACTCGACGTCGGTGGTTGGCGCCCGAGGCTCGAGCGGTTTGCGAGCACGGGCATTGAGGTGAACGGGACCTGGCACAGGCCAGCTAGTGAGGTGCGCGGCCTGGAAAACGGTCCGGCGGAGGGCGCGCAGCGACTCGCTGCTCGGGTCGGGCATGCCAAGCTCGAAGAAGCCACGAACGTGGTGGCCATACAGCCTGGTCTGGTCGATCGTCTGGGGAGCGCCGCACCCCATGAGCTCGAACGGACGATCGGCAGTCAAGACGAGGAGCGGGACGTAGGCCGACGCCGCTTCCACTACTGCGGCATAGTAGTGAGCTCCGGCAGTGCCAGAGGTGCAGACGAGCAGGCTCGCTCTTCCTGTCGCCCGCGCCTGACCGAGAGCAAAGAAGGCGGCGGCTCGTTCGTCGATCGCATCGTGGCAGCGCAGGGAAGGATGGGTCGCTGCGGCGACGACGAACGGGGTCGATCGCGAGCCAGGGCTGATCACGACGTCGGCAACGCCGGCAGCCACCATGCTGTCCAGAAGCAGCCACGACCAATCAGCGAGAAGATTGGCGAGTGTCATGAGGGAATGCCGAGTGCTTCCAGCAGCGGGCGCAGCTTTATGGCAGTCTCCAGGTATTCGGCGGTGGGGTCGGAATCGCTCACGATTCCCGCCCCGGCGAAGAGATAGGCACGATTGCCATCGACGATGCCGGAGCGTAGACCGACCGCGAACTCGCCGTTGCCCTGCTCGTCGAACCAGCCGACTGGGCCGGCAAAAAGCCCGCGTGGCGCTGGCTCGTTCTCGGTAATCCAGCGAATGGCAGCAGCGGATGGCACTCCGGCGACTGCTGGAGTGGGGTGCAGAGCGCACAGCAGGTCAACGATGTGCATAGGTTCGCACAGTCTGCCCTCGATTGGCGTGTGGAGATGGACAGCGTGGCGGAGAGGCCGGAGACGAGGAAAGCTCGGCGCCTCGACCCGGTCGCAAAGAGGCGCCAACCGGCGGACGATTTCTTTGACGACGAGAGCGTGCTCTGCTCGCTCTTTGGGGTCGTTGAGCAAACGGCCAGGCGCGTCGGTCGCGGCTGGATCGACAGTGCCAGCCAGCGCCTCGGTGGTGACGTGCTGTCCATTGACGGCGAGGAGGCGTTCGGGCGTTGCTCCCAGGAAGGTGGTGTGCTGGCCGCGAAAGGCGAACCTGGTACTGGTTGGCGCTTCTGCTGCCAGCCGAGCAAGGATCGACAGATCGTCCAGCTGCTCGGCCGTTTCGATGGCCATCACTCTGGCAGCGACGATCTTTTCGCAGCGGCCCGCGCTGATTTCGCGGCGAATCCCCTCGATCAGGTCTGTCCATCGTTCGATCGGCAGGTTGGCAGACTTGCGCACGTTCAGCGGCCGAAGGCCAGCTCGGTCGAGCAGAGCGTCGCCAATCCGCGAGAGCATCCTGCTCACCAGACGATCGTACTCGGCGAGAATCGCCGTTCTCTCGGCTTCTACTGCCAGAAGCTCGCCAGGCACAGCCAGCGACAGCCAGGCGCGGTTCCCTTCGCGGCTGTAGCACCAGCGTGGCAGCCAGAACAGGCCGCTGCCGAGCTCTCGCCATGGATCTTCGATCGCGTCGGCGTTGCCACCGTTGCCACCGTTGCCACCGTTGCCACCAGCGACGCCGTTGCCACTGGCGCCACCCGCTCCCCCCATGCTCCGCCAGTCTTTTTCGGCGAGGAGAGAACGGGACGATGTGGCGGGGAGGTCGCGGCGGATGGAGCGCTCGCCAGACCCGGCCGGGTTCTCCTCGCGGGTTACCTGGGGATTGGCCTGGAACACGGTGGCATCCGGTGCGAGGGCACTTCCCCATTGCCGGCGAGGAGTGGAGAAGGCGACGGCGCCAATGACGCGCGGCGGTGGGGCGGAGACAGTTGGATCGGCAATCGAAACGATCCGCCGCCACATCGCCGCAGCCCTGGCGCGGATTTCCGGCGCGGACTCGGGACCGGAGATAGTGCCCAGGCTTTCGGCGATTCCGGCGCCAGCAAGAGCGAGTCCAGACGGCGGATGCCACACGAAACTGTTCGCACGAGGCAGGGCGGCGAGAAAGACCTCCGGTTGAACCAGCGGCGCCGGAAGCGAGATGACTGCCAGGCACCCGTCACCTACTCGGGTGGCCAGCGCCTGAGCGAGCCAGCCTCGGGCATTGGCCTGGCGAGGATCCGGACCGATGTCAACTGGGGGGCTCGAGCCAAACGATGTGCTGCGAACGGGGTTTGTCGGGCGAACGCTGTTGGGCATCGGGGGTGCTGGCCTTATGCGGGTGCTGGCTTGCCGGTAAAGAGGCAGGATACGCCAAAGGTGAGAGGAAAAGCGCGGATCGAGGCGATGCCTGACTGCTCCATGAGCGCAGCGAACTCCGCCGGTGGAGGGAAAGCGGCGATCGATTGATGGAGGTAACGGTATTCCCGGGCGCCAGAGAGGACGGCTCCGATCCTTGGCACGAGGTAGTGAATGTGCAGGCGGGCAATCGCGGCGAGCAACCCTGAGCGTGGCTCGGATAGCTCGAGGATGGCGATGGTCCCGCCTTGCCTGGTGACTCGAGCAGCTTCGCGGAGAGCGCGGGCACGGTCGGGGACATTGCGAATGCCGAATGCCATGCAGGTGGCGGCGAAAGTGCCGGCGGCGAAAGGAAGGTCTTGGGCGTCGGCACGAACAAAGGTGATGCGGTCGTCCAATCCTCTGGCTGCTGCCTTGCGCCGTCCAACGGAAAGCATACCCTCGGAGGGATCGACTCCGACGATTCCGACCATCGGGAATCGCGACGCCAGGACGAAGGAAAGGTCGCCGGTACCAGCGGCGATGTCGAGAACGAGATCTCCGCCTGCGAGATCTCCCTCGGTTCTGTCCTCGTTGTCTTCGCCCTCGCCCCGGTCGGACACGAGCGCGGCAGCGGTTCGCCGTCGCCAGCGCTGGTCGGTGCCGAGCGACAGAATGCGATTGAGCAGATCGTAGCGATGGGCGATGCGGTCGAACATCTGCGGCGATCCGGCTATTGAAGGGCGGCTGCGAGCCCTCGCCGCCCCCCCATCGAGGGGACCTCGATGGGGCCCCCCCTGTTCGCACTGGTGGATCGAGCGGCGGCTGCGAGCCCTCGCCGCCCGACGAAGCCTTTCCTTGCCGCTCGGCTTTTCGATCAACGGGCGGATCCCCCGAGAAACTCCGTGAATGCCGAGAGCTCTCTGGGCAGCAGTGCCTGAGCTCCGTCGCTGAGTGCCTGGCCGGGATGCAAGTGAGTTTCGATCATCAGTCCCGAGGCGCCCGCGGCAAGCGCGGCGCGGCCAAGTGGGACGATCAGATCCCGTCGTCCAGTGCCGTGCGAAGGGTCGACGATCACCGGCAGCCGATGAACATGGGTGAGCAGGGCAACTGTGCCAAGATCGAGGATGTTGCGGGTGTTGGGATCGAAT
>JAZDLZ010000676.1:0-10386 GCA_043801535.1 Pseudomonadota bacterium | reverse complement strand
CACCGACCTGAACACCGCCCTCGCCTCGACACCAAGCGACACCCGCGCACCTGGCATGGGCACGCCGGCCTCTGCCCTCGGCGTCATGAAATGCCGACGCGGACCGGCCGCGCAGCGTCGGCCGCCGCCAGAACGACATGGCATCGCCCGTCGCCGACCCGTCGTGCGGTAGGCGGGAACGTGGTCGATCGCGTGGGACACACCCTCTTCTTCTGCATGGCTCTCGTCAGTGCTTTTCGCGCGTACAAGGCCAAGGCCGAGAAGCCAAACCAGAAGACCGTCGACTACGGACTGACGCGATACCGACGAGAGCTCGAGAGGGAGAATCGCGACAAGGTCGCAGTGTTCGTCGGTGACCACTTCGGCATCTTTCGTAGCTTCGAGTTTGGCCTGCTCCTCGGTGCGAGCATCCGCGAGCGCGCCATCCTGGGCGATACCGTGGACACCGTGCTCAAACGCTGCGGCGTCGCCCGCCCGCCATCCGCCACGCTCGACAGCTCATAGCTCGCCACTCACTGCGATTCCTCGTCGCATCACGCTGTCCAGTCCTGAACGCCGACGCGTCAAGCCAACGCGAGTTGGCGCAGTCTGCTCTGAATCCGAATCCGAAGCGATCCAGACGGATCCACAGCCGAGTGCCGGAACGCTCCCCCTCCGGCATTGCCGGTTGGTTGTTGCCTGTTGCCGGTGGCCGGTCACCTGTTTTGCAGCGGAGCGAACGAGCCCAGACGGCCCGATCGAACAGATGCTGTCGGCTAGAATCCTGGACTCCGAATCCCAGATGGAACCCGGCTGTATCCAGTGACTGACATTGCCATTAGAATCGAGCTTGTCAGGAGGGTAGCCAATGGGAGAGGCACGCGAGGACTCGTTACTTCCACCGGACAGCGTGGTGGATCACTACCGAATCCTCCAACTCCTCGGTCGCGGTGGAATGGGCGTGGTGTACCTGGCCAGGGACACGAAGCTCGGCCGGCAGGTTGCGCTCAAGATGATTCGCCGCGGGGATCTACCCTCTGACAGGCGAGCTGTGGAGCGGTTCCTCGACGAGGCGCGCATCACTGCCAGCTTCAACCATCCGCACATCGTCACCGTGTACGGGGTTGGCGAGTACCATGGCAGCCCGTACTTGGCGCTGGAGTACGTGGAAGGGCAAACGCTGTGGCAGCGCATGCGGGAAGAGCGTCTGGCTGCCAAGGAAGTAATGCGCATTGGCCTGGCGATTGCCCAGGCGCTGGCAGAGGCGCACCGCAATCGAATCCTCCACCGTGACCTCAAGCCCGAGAACGTGGTGCTGGCGAGGGATGGCAGGTTGCGGGTGCTCGATCTCGGACTTGCCAAGCTCTTGCCTGGCGACCGTACTGCCATGGCTTCGCCGGTGCTGACTCCGACCAGCGCGCGGCAGGATGCTCGCCAGCCAGGCGACGGCGACCTCACGGACGATGCTCTGGCTTCGACGTTGGCTCCTTTGCCTGCCGCAGGCGATGAGGCGGCGATGGCGGCACTCGCCGAGAGCTCCATCCGACGTCCTGCTGGACCCACCGTGACCGCTGCCACCGAGAAGGGTCGGGAAGGCCAGCCGGCTCGACGCAGCGGGGCAGCGACGACTCGACAATCCGAGTCTGGGATGTGAGCAGCGGCAAGGAGCGCTGGGTATTGCGCGGACACGAGAACAAGGTCAGCAGGGTAGTATTCAGCCCTGCTGGCGTCCTGTTGTCGTCGAGCAGAGATGGGACAGTGCGCCGTTGGGATCTGGCGGCGGGCATTCATCGGGTCACGATCGGAGGACAGTCCGCAATCCTCGGCCTTGCCATCGACCCGACTGGCAGGCAATTGGCAACGGGCAGCGTCGACCGGACGATTCGTCTGTGGCTGGCAGACACGGGAACAGAGCTTCTCGTTCTGCGTGGTCACCAGGATGCGGTCACCGCGGTTGCATTCAGCCCGGACGGCAGGACCTTGACATCGAGCAGCATCGACAAGAGCGTGCGCTATTGGAATCTGACTTCTGGCAGTAGCGATGTCCTCGGTCTCCACGAAGGCCATGTCAACACAGTTGCCTTCAGTCCCGATGGCCGACTGGTGGCATCGAGCACCCTCGACAACCCCACTCGGCTGTGGCGAGTCGGAGTCGAGGCGGGGAAAGCCGATGGTGGCCACGCGGGAGCGGTGTTTGCCCTCGATTTCTCCCCCGATGGCAGCTATCTGGCTTCGGCTGGCGGAGACCGGGACGTGCTGATCTGGGACACCAGATCTGGCAGGCAGCGCCAGCGACTGGCAGGCCATTCGGCTCTGGTGAATGGCGTGGTCATAGGCCCAGACGGAAAGACAGTAGTTTCTGCCAGCCACGACCGCACCGTCCGAATCTGGGAAACTGAGAGCGGCAGCGGTGAGGAGCTTGCGCCGAATCACCGTGCCTTGGCGGTCGACGTCGCCACCAGCAAGAACGGGAACATGTTCGTTTCCGCTGATATTGGCGGCCAGGTGTTCGTGTGGGATGCCCGGACTCGTTCTCTTGTTGGCAAGCTTGCGGCAAAAGCAGGCATCAATGCCGTTGCCATCAGTCCCGATGGAGCGCTGGTTGCCGGTGCCGCCACGAACGGTTCGATATTCATCTGGGACTTGGCACGCTTCCAACTCGAGGCCGAGCTTCGCGGGCATGAAGGCGAAGTCGGCGGGATCACGTTCATTCCCGGCGGTCGCTCGCTCATCTCGGGCGGCCGCGACGGCACAATCCGGCGATGGGACTTGGCGAGCGGAGCCGGCACCGTTCTGGGCACGGGCTTCGGTCTGGTGTGGAGGCTGACGACCACTCCCGACGGCAGGCTACTTGGCATACCGACCTTCAGAGTAATCTCCATAATCTGGGATCTAGCAGCCTCGAAGACAACGGCCGTGCTGCGCGGCAACCGCACTAGCGTCTTGTCGCTGCGCTTCACCCCCGATGGCAAGCTGGCTGCCACTGCCGGCGACGATGGCACCGTCCGCACCTGGGACGTTGCCACCGGACACCCCTACTGGCGAGCACCGCTGCTCCTGCGCTCGCCGCCGCGCCTTTTCACCCATCGCGGCTGGTCCAGACTCGACCGGGAACAAGGCACCGCGACAGGAACGGAAGCTACCGGGCAAAGCGCCACAGACGCATTGCCGGCGTCCGACTCCTGGCGCCGGGCGGTGGCGGAGCAGGCCAGGTTTGCCGTGCAGGCGGAGAGCAGCGATCCTCCGCTGGCGGCCAACGGCGGCGACCTGCTCTGCGTCCTGACCTACGACGACGCGATCCAGCTCTGGAGCATGTCGGCCGACCGACTTCTCGCCAACGTTTCTCTGCACAGCGTGACCGGCACCGCGCCAACACGGAGGCCAGAATCGACACCGGCGGCGACGCCCACGTCGGCTTCGATTGCGACGCCGCCGGCCGCACCAGTGAAGAGCCGGACCGTCGTGACCGCGACCGCCCAGAGGATGCCCGCCATGGCGAAGCTTGCCGCCACCAGAGACGGCTGTCTGGTGCTGGTTGCAGGTCGCGCGTTCCAGCTACGAGGCTCCGCCGATGCTACCGCAGGCAACGCGAGTAACGCGAGCAACGCGAACAACGCGAGCAATGCGAGCAATGCGAGTGGCAGAGCTGCCGGTCTTGCCGGCGGTACGATTCGCGAGCTTGCTGCCAAGGCACGCGCCATTGCCTTCCAGAACGGTCGTATCCTGGTCGCCAGCGGCGAGCACGCGCTAGTTCTCGACGAGGACGGCAACGAGCTGACCAGAGTGAAGGTAGAAGAGGGGGTTAGCGCCCTCGGCTTGGTCGACGGTGGTCGCCTGCTCGTGCTCGGCTACGACGCGGGCGAAATCGTGCTCCAGCCCATCGCTCCCGGTGCTACCAAACCAGGCTTTGGCTTCGAAGAGACCCTGCCTTTCATCGTCGAGCGAATCAGCGAGGGTCCGCGCCAGACGCTGATAGTGGGCGACAACGTCGGCAATCTCGGAATATGGCACCTGGAGACGGGCAAGCGGCTGCGCCACTTCAAGCTGCACGGTCCGATCGCTCATCAACTCGTCGATAGCCAGACTCACCGCCTGTACGCCGCTTCCGAGTTGGGCGACTACCGTGTCATCGACCTTTCCGCGCAATACCAGGACTACTGCGAGCTTCTCGGCGACATCTGGAGCAGTGTGCCAGTAGTCTGGCAGGATGGGATGCCCGTGGTACACCAACCTCCTGCTCGCCACCGGTGTCGGCAACCACGATAGCCGGGGCTGCTTGGTCCAGAGTCTAGAACGTAAGACGGCTGGTGGTCGGCGCAAAGCCCCAGTTGGTCTCCAGATCCTCGAGAGCTCTTGGCAACAATGGCGGGTACTGATCCTGGAGAAACCGATACATCGAGTTGATCAGAAAGTCTGCATCCGCATTGCCCCATGCCCGCTGCAAATGGTCGAGCGACAGGACCATGCACTTGGCGTATTCCGCGACGCGCGCGGCAAGCTCTTTCCATAGCTCGGCGCTAGGACGATCGACCAGGGTGCGATGGGTAGAGGCAGCGGCGATCAATTCCTCGCGGGCAAAGCGCCTCATTGCCCGTGCGTGCTCGACCTCGACCAGTGCTCGGGTCGGATCGGCACCTCGCTCCTCGCGCCAACGCTCGAGACCAAATCGCAGGTAGCGCACGCGCGGATCGACGAGAAGCTCGGGAAGGTACGCCAATCCTGGCCATACCCAAGGTGGCAACGCGCTGACGATTCTGACTGGTGCGCTTGCCCGGTGCTGACGAAGCTTGGTTTCGAGCAGGAGCGCCTCGGCAATGAGATGCAGGTCGAGGAAAGCGCGCTTGTTCATCCCCTCGTCCGGATACCACCCGTAGTTGCACGCTCGCTTGGCGAGACGTGCCAGGAGAGGCAGCCTGATATCGGGCGGGAATCGGACGAGATCATAGCGTTCCTCGAGGAGAATAGATGCCGATGTCTCAACGGTCGACGGGAAGCCGTAGCTCTCGAGCAACCAGTCGATCAATCTCGTCGGGAATCTGCCAGCTTCCCAGAAGACGAAGGGCCAACGACCGAAAACCGCTCTCCCGACATCGTGTCCACGGTAGACACCGACTCCCCGAGGAGGATAGTGGCCATCCGCTCGTAGTGCCGGACGAAGCTCTGGTGCCCACGACACCTGCCAGATGGTGACCGCCGGGAGATCGGCGACGCTCGGACACTCCGCCTCGACGAATTCCGACGGGGCAACAAAGCGCAATTGCGCGTCCGTCGCTGCAAGAGCACGACGCCAACCAGCCAGAACAATTGCCAGGGCCTCCTCGCCGAAATCCATCAGCTCGAGATCCTGGAGGTAGAGGAGGAGGCCACGATCCGGCGCAGCAGCAATAGCACCAAGCAGAACGCTGGAATACTCGGCCGCAGCATCGTCGCTGCTCTCGGGCAAGGCCTTGGCAAGGGGCGCGCCAGCGTATTCTTCGACGAAGATTGGCGCCTTTCCTACCAGGAACCCCTGGTACTTGACCCGATCCGGCGAGCGCAACGTGATGGGACGCCAGATCTCCTGGGAAACAGCGAAGTGGCGGGGAAGACCGACGAGCCGGTTGCCCAGGCGAAACGGACGGAACTGAATGTCGGCGTCACCGGGTACCACGCGGAACGCGATTCGCGGCGGCAAGAGCTCGGGGGTGAAAACGAACGCGACACCAAGATCCTCGATTGCGGCAAGATGACGTACCTCGAGGGAACATTCGGGCAGAAAGGCACCCTCGATGCCAGACCGCGACACGCGGAGCACCTGTTCCAGGAGCTCACGATTGAGACGAATCTCGTCGACGAGCTCCTGACTCGAAAGCAGCGTGGGATGAGTGTGATGGGCACAAGTGAGAACGGGGCGAAGCAGGCCACCGTCGAAGGCACGGGCCAGCTCGGCGAGCGTCGCCGGAGCGTTCTCGTGGAGCTGGTACAGAATCTCGTTCGTCATGTCCAGCGAGAGAGGAGCCCTCAAGCTCACGGAAAGCTGGATCAGATCGCGATAGACGTTTCGTCCCTCGTGAAGCCGCTTCCGCAGATAGCTCTCCGGGAGGACGGCTGCGCCGACACGTCCGTCGGTTGCAGCAGAGCACAGCTTGCGCGGCAAATCCCAGTTAGGCTCGTGGCTATGAAACGCCAGTATGACGTAGACTGTCTTCATCCCCCTCGCGCAAGCTGAGCATCGAAGAATCGCCAATCGACATCACACCTTGTTGCCAGAAGAGTGCCAGGCCGAACCGTCGTGATGCCGTCGAGCATCAATGCGGACAAATGACCCCGGCTCGTTGTCCTCGATCGCAGACCGCGCGCGCAGCACAAGGTACGAGAATTCGTGCGGATTCGGGACATCGCCTCCGTCGGCTCCCGAACCAGGTGCGGCGCGAAACGCGCCTGGAGCTTGTCGAAACGGGATGGATTGGGTGATTTCCGCCGTCGAGAGGCAACCGAGTCAAGAGTGGTGCGGCGGTTGCAGAGCGAGCGAGAGGCGAGATCAACCTCGAGGAGGATCTGCATGGGAAGGTCACTGTTCCTGCTCACGGGTCTCATGGTTGCCGGCTGTTCGTCCGGCGGAGAATCTCTCCCTCGAACACCAGCAGGCGGTGCTCCGGGAGATCTGCCGGACGACGTGTGGCAGTACATTGCCGAGGACCAGCGCCAGCCGCAGGCCATTGCCAACGGCTTCCGCATCAATTCGGCAGGGCTGAGCGTCAAGCTGGACGAAGTGGGGGTCTCGCTAGTTGGATGGCGCTTCGCGCTCGCCGATCGGCAGGGACAGAGCATGATCGCGGCCGAGCCCGTCGTTGACGGAGACCGAGTGGTCTACGAACGGCCCGACGAAGTGACCGAATGGTACGTGGCGCGCGCCGGCGGTATCGAGCAGGGCTTTACGGTGGGATCACGTCCCGACGGCGACCTGGAGATCCACGGCCGGGTCGAGAGCGACGGCGAGGTGCAGGTTCTCGACGATGGACTGGCATTCGGACGGCTGCGCTACACTCATCTTGCTGCCTGGGATGGCGTGGGCCGACCGCTGCGCGCCAGCATGGAGTGGAAGGCAGACACCAAGACCGTGGTCCTGCGCGTTCCGGCAGAAGAAATGAAGACGGCAGAGCTCCCTGTGACCGTCGATCCACTCATCTCCGATGTTTCCTGGACGGCGGATCCGACCAACCAGAGCTCGGCATTCTTCGGCCGCTCGGTGTCCGCGGCGGGCGACGTCAACAACGACGGTTTTGGCGACGTCGTCGTCGGGGCACCAGGAATGAACGGCAACCAGCTTGGCCAGGGGAGGGTCTACCTGTTCCTTGGCAGCCGTCTCGGGCTCGCCCCGGCAGGAAGCTTTGCCTCGGTCGACGAGGAGGATGCAAAATTCGGTGCTTCGGCTGCCGGCGCTGGCGACGTCAATGGCGACGGATTCGGCGATGTGATTGTGGGTGCGCCTGGCGCGCGCGCAGCCTACTTGTTCTTGGGAGGTGCGGGCGGCCTGACCACCGGCAAGCCGGCATGGTCGTTTGCGCCGGTGAGCGGCATGGCGTTTGGCAACTCGGTAGCCGCTGCCGGCGACGTCAACAAGGACGGGTATGCCGACGTGATCGTCGGCGATCCCGACGACGGTACGGGGCGGGCGTACCTGTTCCTCGGCAACCGTGCTACCGCTGGCCTGGCCAGTGCTCCGTCCTGGACCGGAAGCGCCGATCAGACGGGCGAGAGCAGGTTCGGTCTCTCCGTTGCCGCCGCTGGCGACGTCAACGGCGACGGATTCGGCGACGTGGTGGTTGGCTCGCTTGGATTTGCCCACGTCTTCTGGGGCAGCGCAGCAGCGAGTGGGATCTCGACCAGAGCGGCCTGGAGCTACAAGGCCCCGTCCTCCGAGACCATGGTGAGTGGTGCCGGTGATGTCAACGGCGACGGCTACGCCGAGATTGTAATCGGCTCGCCACTCTTCGATTCAGCCAAGACAGACGAGGGCTCGGCGTCGATCTTCTATGGGGGCAAGGACGGCCTTTCCACTTTCGGACCATCGTGGACGGCAAACCCGACCGGCGAGGCGCAAGCCTACTACGGAGGGGCAGTGGCCGGTGTGGGCGACGTCAACGGCGACGGGTTTGGCGACGTTGTCGTGTCGGCTCACGGATGGGACGGCCAGTCGGAAAACTACTACGGCACTCCGATAACCAAATCGTACGGGATAGCATTCCTCTATCTTGGCAGCAGCGCAGGTCTGGCAACCAAACCGATCTGGCAGGTGTCTCCAACCAACGGCCAGGAAGACTCCCATTTCGGTCGGACAGTCGCTGCCGCCGGTGACGTGAACGGCGACGGGTTCGCCGACATCCTGGCCAGCGCTCCTGACTGGGATGGCAACGCCTCCCAGGGCGGTGCTCTCAATGAGGGTCGGATCCACCTGTTCCTCGGCGGAGATGAAGCGCTCATCGAAAAGGAAGTCCTGATCTCCGCCCCCGCCGAGAAGGTAGGCTGCAAGACCGGCGCCTCGCTGGCGGGCGTCGGTGACGTAAACGGAGACGGATTCGGCGACGTCTTGATTGGTGTTCCCGAATGGAGCGGCAATGCCGACTTGGAGGGCAGAGCGTACCTCTTTCTCGGAAACGCCACCGGCATCAATGCGACGCCGGCCTGGGTGCTCAGTCCCATCGAGCAAAACAACGCCAAATTCGGCACCGCTGTAGCTGGCGTCGGCGACGTCAACGGCGACGGGCTCGCCGACGTAGTCATTGGCGCCCCGTACTGGAACAGCGACAGCTATCCCGACGAGGGAATCGTCTACCTGTTCCTCGGCAAGAACACTGCTACCGGCCTGAGCTCGAGCCCCGATCTTGCCATTCACGCCGCCCGCGAATCCAACGCGCAGTTTGGCGCGGCAATTGCTGGAGCAGGCGACGTCAACGACGACGGACTCGCCGACGTCGTGGTCGGCGCCCCAGGGAAGGACGGCATCGATGTTCCGTATGCCAACGAAGGCGCTGCCTACCTGTTCTTGGGCACTCGCGCCGGCACTGGGCTCCAGGCAAATCCAGCATGGACAGCCGATCCGGTCGACCAGGAGGACGCCCATTTTGGCCAGACAGTGGCAGGCGCCGGCCATGTCAACAAGGACGGCTTCGCCGACGTCCTCGTCGGAGCGCCCGACTGGGACAGCGCGCCAACCGACAGCAAAGGCCGTGCCTACCTCTTCCTCGGGCGCAAGACTGGCTTGCGCAAGCTGCCCGACTGGTTCGCCAATCCAGGAGATCAATACGAGCGCTTTGGCAAGACCCTGGCTGGCGCCGGCGACATCAACGGCGACGGGCTCGCCGATGTGGTGATCGGTGCACCGGGACCCGACGACGCCTGGAACCCCCCGGCAGGAACCGTCTACGTCTACCTGGGCAGCGACGACGGTATTGCTGCCGCACCACCCTTGATTGCCAACCCTGCCAAGGATGGCAAGTCGAACGCGCTCTTTGGCTGGGCCGTGGCAGGCGCCGGGGACGTGACCGGCGATGGGCTTGCCGACATCCTGGCCGGAGCACCAAAGGGAGGTGGAGGCTCGTACTGGTACGACTCGGGCCGAGTGTGCGTGTACCCCGGAACTAGCTCGCCATCGACGTCCTTCGGTACCTGCTCCCTGCTGCTGACCGGACCGTCGGACTCGTACAGCCAGCAATTCGGCGCTGCCCTGGCAGGCGCCGGCGACGTCAATGCCGACGGCTTCGCCGATATTCTAGTGGGAGCGCCGCTGTGGAACAACAACCAGGGAAGGTTCTTCCTTTTCCTCGGCGGCGGCCAGCAGCCTAGCGTGGTGCGCAAGCTGAACCAGCACCGCGGCGATGGGACAACGCTCATCCCTGTTGGCGGCAAGACCGACCGGACAGCCGTGTTCTCCGGCCGACTGACTCAGGCAGCATCGGCCGGTGGCCCCCTGTATCTCGAAGTCGAGATCAAGGCAGCCGGCACTGCGTTCGACGGTGTTCCGACGGCGATCTCCAGCGCCACCGTTGCCGGAGGGATCGCCGCCGTCACCGTGTCTGACCTGCAGCCCGGAAGGTATCATTGGCGGGCGCGGGTGGTCTATCCGGTGGGCACCGGTGAAGGACGCTGGATCGAATTCGGCGCCAACGGCGGCGAGCCTGATTTCCGTGCGCTTCTCGGTGGCGGCGACGAGTGCACCAGACACGAGCAGTGCATGTCTGGCTTCTGCATCGACGAAGTCTGCTGCGATGCTGCCTGTGGCGACGGCGCCATCACCGACTGCCAGGCGTGCAGCATCGCTGCCGGCGCCGCCGTCGACGGCGTTTGCTCGCCGCTCACCAGAGCCAACGTCTGTCGCCCCGCCGCCGACGGATGCGACGAGCCCGAGACCTGCGACGGCGTGTCCAT
>JAZDLZ010000669.1:0-3625 GCA_043801535.1 Pseudomonadota bacterium | reverse complement strand
TGTAGAAATGCCGAATCTGGGTGACGAGCGTCCGTCGAGAGCTCTTCGACCACACGGTCGTCCTTCATGGGTGGCACCTGCTCTGTCAAAAACAGTACCTGCGAATGCCTCGGTCCTTGCGAGCTGGATTGACCAGAATTGGGCAAATGCGTAGATGGGTCCACTTGAGGACGGATGAATTGAAATGCGCCCAAAAAACGGGATTGCCCGTGGCGATGGCGAAGCAGATGGAATCTGCCGCGCCGGCCGCGTCGTTTGGTCCGTAATTCTTCCTCGGAAAACTTGCTCAGCGCCGCGGTGAGATCGATCCTCGCTCGTAGGTTTAGCAAGGAGCAGTCTGCAAGGAGAAACCATGAGACGACTATCGGATCGACAACATGGTGAACGTACTGGATACGGCCGGCGGGCAAGAGATCGAATCCTTTCCGAGCAGGCAGCCTTGAGCCCCACGATCGCCCATCGATTCGAGCTGGCCAACATGCTCCTGTTCCTCGGCGACGATCTCCGCGAAAGCGCACTTGCCCTCGGAGGAATCGAGGCGTTCTTGCTCGAGGCCCAGCGAATCCTCGAGAAACCCGACCTGACCGAGGAGGATCTCCAAAAACTGCTCGAGCACGACGACGTTCTGGACAGGATCGATCTCCTCGAAGATGCCCTGAGCAGCTTGCGCCGTTCTATTGGTCTGGTGCACGGCACGTTGAAGGAGCAGTCGGGACATGCTATTAGTCAATAGCTCTGAGGAGAGCGCCGGGATCTGATGCGCGGCAAACCAGAATTGGAAAATCGAATCAGAACGATTGTCACCGAGTGGGTTGGAAATCTGGTGAACGAAGTCGCTCTGGCAGTACGCACCGACGTCGTCAATGAGTTGCGTAGTTTCTTTACGCAACGAGAGGAAGACGAAGCCAGCGAAGTACAACGAATCACCAATCGACTAATGGTTGGGCGACTTCGTACCCGGCGATCGATGACGTGCATTGCCCCCGGCTGCAAGAATGTCTCGAAGGGACCGCGCTTTCACTACCTGTGCGAGGAGCACGCCGGCGTACCAGCGAAGGACTACCAGGCCTGGCAAAAAGCCAGGCGTGCACGCTTGGCTGGAGAGAGAGCAGACGCAGCGGAAGGCGGCAAAGACGGCATGGATACAGGAATGGATACAGGAGAAGGGGCGGCAAGAGAAGCAGCAACACGAACCTGAACCATACCCGGCGCTACAACACAGGTTGCCAGGAATCTCGCCGAAGGCGACCAATCGAAAACAGAAAGCTTGCCAGGCAAACGTATCGTCGCTGAAGTTCTGGTGGTGTGCGCCATTTCCACGGCCGTGCTGGTTGCGCTCTGGCACCTTGCCGGAATCTCGTCGTGGATCGCCGACAACTTGGGCAGCCTGGTGGCGCTCGTCTTCATTCTGCTCCCCGCCCTCGTGGCCCGACGGCGGGGCGAGGATCTCGCGGACCACGGCCTGACCCTCAAACCGCTCGGACGCTCCCTGGCCTTTGGCCTGGGAGGACCAGCGCTGGTCTTCCCGCTCTTCCTGGTTGGATTCGTGCTGTTCTACCAACTCGTCTGTGCTTCTTCGCAGGGACAGCTCCTCTCTTCGCTCGCTCCTCACGGAATGTGCCAACGATTTCTGGGTTGGACGGGGCTCGTGCAGCCTCACGCGCCGGCCGATTTTCTCCAATCGCTGCTGGTGCAGCTGGGAGTCGTGGCTCTACCAGAGGAGCTCTTCTTCCGCGGCTACGTGCTCGGACGATTAGAGCAAGCGATGCCTCCGTCCAGGCGCTGGCTTGGCGGTGGCATTGGCATTGCGTTGTTCTTTTCGGCAGCGCTCTTTGCTGCCGGCCACCTTCTCGTCGACCTGGATCCCCGACGGCTCGCAGTATTCTTCCCCGGACTCCTGTTCGGTTGGATGCGCTCGGCAACCAAGTCGATTTTGGCGGGAACGCTGGCGCACGCCTGCTCCAACCTGTACATTGAGGCGTTGCACCGGACCTTCTTCCGCTAGCCAGGGTTTGCCAGAGTATTGCCAGAGTATCAATCGATGCGCCGCGCCGCCTTCTTCGACATGGACCGCACTGTTCTGAAAGTGAACAGCGGCACTCTATGGATGCGATTTTTGCGCCGGCGCGGCGAGATCACCAGGCTGCAGCTAGCTCGAGCTTTCGGCTGGGCCCTTCGCTATCGGCTCAGCCTCCTGGACATGAACTCGCTGTCGCGCAAGCTGGTCTGCACTATCGCCGGCCGCGACGAGCGACAGATGGCCGAGAATTGCCAGGCCTGGTACCTGGCCGAGATCGAGCGGACCATCGCCGCGCCGGCACGGCGCGCGATCCTGCGGCACCAGGACCGAGGCGAGACGGTGGTATTGCTCACCGGCGCTACTCCCTATGTTGCCGAGCCACTCGCCGCCAGCCTCTCGCTCGACCACGTCATTTGCAGCCGACTCGAAGTACAGGAAGGACGATTCACCGGTCGAGTCGTCGAGCCGCTCTGCTTTGGCCGCGGCAAGGTCACCCTGGCCGAACGCTGGGCGGCCAGCGAGGCTATCGATCTTGCCACGTCGTCGTTCTACACCGACAGCTTCAACGACCTGCCGATGCTCGAACGAGTCGGTGAGCCCGTCGTCGTCAACCCCGATTTCCGACTGCTGCGCGTTGCCCGGCGGCGCGGCTGGCCCGTTTGTTGGTGGGATCGGGATCGCGAGGCATGAACATGCTGCTCTCCCCCGCAGTAGAACAACTGATCGATCTGGCGCTTGAAGAAGACCTGGGAAGAGGTGACGTGACGAGCGCCACAGTGCTTCTCGCCGATTCTGTCAAGAACGTCGAGGGGATCATTCTCGCCAAGCAACAACTCGTGGTGTTTGGCCTGGCGGTTGCGAGCCGAGTCTTTGGGCGAGTCGACACAGCCATTCGTCTGACCAGCCTCGCCGCCGACGGAGAGTTGGTGAAAAAGGGCACTGCCGTCGCCAGAGTGAACGGACCGGTCGGTTCGATTCTGGCGGCGGAGCGGACAGCCTTGAATTTCCTCATGCGCCTCTCAGGCGTGGCGACGCTTGCGCACCACTATGCCGAGGCAGTGGCAGGATCCAGAACCAAGGTGGTCGACACCCGCAAGACGACTCCTGGCTGGCGCAGCCTCGAAAAGGCGGCGGTCAAGGCAGGCGGCTGCGGCAATCACCGATCCGATCTGGGCTCCGGCATCCTCATCAAGGACAATCACATCGCTGCCTGCGGCGGAGTCGGTCTGGCAGTACAGCGCGCGCGTGCCAACGCTCCCCATCCGCTGCGGATCGAAGTGGAAGTTACCTCGCTGGCCGAGCTCGACGAGGCACTTCGAGCTGGCGCCGAGCTCGTCCTCCTCGACAACCTGGCGCCGGCAGACGTCGAGCCAGCAGTTGCGCGCGCCCACCAGCGTGGCGCCCTTGTGGAAGTGTCGGGCGGCGTGACCCTCGAGCGGATCGAGACGCTCGCCCGGCAAAACGTGGACTATGTCAGCGTTGGCGCGCTCACTCACTCGGCGCCAGCAGTCGACATGTCGCTGGAGCTGGAACGGAACTGACTCCGTGCGCATTTCGGCCGACGCGATTCGCGCTCACCTGGCGACCCGCTGGCTCGGCAGGAAC
>JAZDLZ010000653.1:0-4647 GCA_043801535.1 Pseudomonadota bacterium | reverse complement strand
GGTACGGCTCGCACCTGAATAGGCGGCCGGAATCCCGGATCAAATCAATCGGTTGGCCACCGTCGATCGAGCAATCGCCGTCGACTCTCCGGGACACACCCGGAATTCCGCCCTCCTGGCTCCATAAGTGACTGGCATTGTGGCTCAGCCGAAGCTACTGCGTCTGTTCGAGAGGAACGAACGTGTCGCCGCTCTTCCATCCTCGCGGGGAAGGCAAGCGGAGCAGCGGTTCGGCGTTGAGCGAGGGTGCTTCTTGCTTGTTTTCCGTCCTCAAGGCGACGATTGCACCGGCGAGCAGCGTGGCGACGCCAATGACCAAGGCGAGAATCAGAGCCAGGCGGCGCGACCGGTGCGGAGCAGCTCTCGTCTTGTCGTCTTTGTTGGCGCCGTCCTCCGAGACGGCTGAGTCGATCTGCCCAGGTCGACGACGTGCACAGGTTGGGGACTGGGTCTCGCTGCCGCCATTTTCCGAGTGCTCCGATGGCGCTGGCAAGTCGTCGAATCGCGACCCGGAGCGCGATTGGTGCTGCGACCCGTGCTGCGGCTCGGATGGCAACGACTGGAGCTGCGACTGGAGTCGTGATTGAGCCTCGGCAGCCTCGGCTTCGGTGACGGCATGCCAGTCGGTGGCCTCGGTAACCGGAAGATTCGCTGCGGCTGGTCCTGCCTCGGGACAAGCGTCGAGCTCCTGAAGAAGCTCTGCCACGGAGGACTGGCGTTGGCTCGGTTCCTTGGCGAGAGCCCTCATGATGAGAGCTTCGGCTTGGCTGCTTACTCTCCCGGTGGCAACCGTCGAGGGAAGCGGTGGCGGGGCGCTGAGTTGCTTGGCGACGATTTCGAGATAGCTCGATCCTTCGAATGGATAGCGGCCGGTGAAAGCACGGTAGAGCAGGACTCCGAGAGCATAGACGTCGGTGCGGTGGTCGACGCCCCGGCCGTGACACTGTTCTGGAGACATGAATCGGGGCGTGCCCATCATTGCTCCAGTCTGGGTGACTTGGCCACTCTGGGCGTTGTCGTCGCCGCCGAAGGGGAAGAACTTGGCGATGCCGAAGTCCAGCAGTTTGGCAAAGGGGAGCCCGTCCGGTTCCCATTTGACCATGATGTTCTCTGGCTTGAGGTCGCGGTGAACGATGCCGTGGCGATGGGCGGCCGCGAGCGCGCTGCACACCTGGCGGACGATGGCCAGCAGGGCGCCCCAGCGTAGCCCTCGGGGATTCTGCAGAAGTCGGTCGAGCGGCTGACCGTCGATCCATTCCATGACGAAGTAGGGACTACCGTCGGCGAGCTGGCCAAAGGCGAAAATGTCGACGATGTTGTGATGACCGATCTGGTTGACGGCACGGGCTTCGTTCTCGAAGCGGCCAACCAAGTCGGGGATGCGGACGCAATCGCTCTTGAGAACCTTGATTGCCACTCGTTTGCCGATGCGAGGATGAATGCCGGCATACACGGCACCCATTCCACCAGCGCCGATCTGATTTTCGACCCGATACTCGCCAACCATGCAACCCGGAGCTATGGCGGCGTTGGCGTCGTTGGGAGTCGAGAACGAGCCGCCAGGTATTGGCGCTACTGGCGCCACTGGCGTGACCGGCGTGACCGGAGCCATCGGAGCCATCGATGGTGTCGAAGGCATCGGAGCCGCCCGTTCGTCGCTGTGTTGCGGTGGCGAGGAGCCGGTCGGCACCGAAGCGACCGATACCCAGCCGCTCGCCCGTCCGGCGGGAACCGCGGCTTCTTGCTCGCTGGCAACCGAGCCGGTCTCTCCTCGTGGTCTCGCGGCCGGGGTGTGATCGGCAACAAGAGATGGAACGCCCAGGTACGTTGCCTGGCTGGCTGCGATGCTTGCGGAGGGTGACGCCCCGCCGTCCGTGCCTCGAGCGATATCGCCTCGACTGGCTCCAGACTCAGGGCCGTTGGCTTCAGGATCGATGCGCGATCCGGTGTCGCATCGAGCTCTCTGGGCTGCGGCAGTCTCCTGCTCTGACGATTGGTCTCCTGGTTGCCTGGCCATTGTTGTTCTCGGCCGCTAGCTAGTACGGGAGAGGGTAGAGCGCAGACGGGGGAACGATCTGCCGTGTTTGGCTGGCGCTCGACCAGTACAGGCGCGCCACTGCGGAGCTGGTGTTTTCGTAGTACTCCATCACGATCGGATACCTGGTGCCAGCAATGAGGTCGATGGTCCAGCTCCGGTCGGTCTGACTGTGGACTGTCCAGTCGGAGATCATGAGCCGGTCGTTCACCCAGAGCCGTGCTCCGTCGTCGGTCGAGGTCGTGAAGGTGTAGGTCTCCGAGTAGCTGGGCTTTATCCACCCACTCCAGCGCACCGAGAAAGTCTCGCCGTTGATCGATGCGTCGGGTGTACCGTAGCCCCACCCGAAGTCGATGCTGCTGTCGGTGCGCACGAGCACTCGCTCGGTAAGGTCGGCGTTGTTGAAGTACTCGCCCGCCAAGCCGGAGCCCCCCTCGAATTCGTCGGAGCACGAGGCGCTGCAGCCGTCGCTGTCCTCATTGTTGCCGTCGTCGCACTGCTCGCCGGCCTCGAGGATGCCGTCCCCGCAGTCCTCGGTCTTGCAGGTTGGTCCACAGCCGTCCCCGGCAGCGGTGTTGCCGTCGTCGCACTGCTCGCTCGAGTCGAGGGTGACGTGGGTTTCCTGCATGCTGATCGAGCTGCCGATGCACGAATAGGTGGTTCGTGCGCCGAGATTGGCGCCGCCGCTGGAATCGTAGATCGGGACTTCGATCGGGCTGGCGCTTCCCGCCGGCCACACCGTGGCCAGCGCCCAGCCGAAGTAGTAGTGATTCGGCGCCTCGACGGAGAAGACGTTGTCGCCCGGTCGTGCCAGCATCAGCACCTTTGGATCGGTGACCCGCACGGTGCGCCAGCCAAGGTAGCAGTCATAGGTAGTGTCATTGATCACCGCGGCGATCGCGCCGTTCAGTCGGAAGGTAATGATGCGCTGGGTGCCACTCGAGCCACCGGTCGCCAGATAGGTGAAGGAGAGATCGGCAAGGCGGCCGTCGCGTTGGAGCACCCCGTCGCCGCAGGTCTCCTTGCGGCAGGTAGCCGAACAACCGTCTCCGTCGGCAGTGTCGCCAAAGTCACAGGTTTCGCCCGGATCGGGGTAGGCGTTGCCGCACTCCTGGTGCAGGCACTCGGGTCCGCAGCTCTCGTCGGTGCCCGGGTCGCACTCCTCGAGGAGAGGAGCAGTGACCAGCCTGGTCACCGGAGCAGTATTGGCGACATAGCCATCGCAGAGATACTCGTCGCGCTGGACTCCCGTGGTGCGACCCGAGGCATCGAACACCACGATCTCGTCGGCGATCGATTCACCGGCGGGATCGCGCCGGTAGATCGTGACCAGTGCCCAGCCGAGCCGGCGTTCGGCATCGGGAGCGCCAGGGAGCTCGACGGTGATGGTGTTCGCGCTCGGCTCGAGCAAGGCGACAACCGCCGGATCGGTCGAGAGCACATCCTTGACGCCGGGGTAGCACGAGCTCGAGCCAGAGTCACCAACCGTGCTCAGCGCGACCTGTCCGTTGATGCGGAAGGTCATGGTTGCCGGTCCCGAATAGCTCGAGGCCAGCCAGTTGAACCGCAGAGCGTAGACGATGTTCGTTTGCACGACTCCGTCACCGCAGTACTCCTTCCGGCAATCGGCCGAGCAGCCATCGCCGCTCACTACGTTTCCGTCGTCACACTCCTCGTCGCTGCCGCTCACGTCGTCGCCCTCGCCGTCGCCCTCGTCGATTCCGCTGTCGAGCCTCCCGTCGCCGCAGCCTTCCTTGCTGCAGCGGGCGCTGCAGCCGTCGCCCGAGTCGTTGTTGCCGTCGTCGCATTCCTCGCCGAGCACCAACCCGGCCGCAACGGTCTGCGCCTCGGCGAGCGTACCAGTATCGCAGACGTCGGTGCTGCCGACTCCCTCGCCATAAGGTGATACGTAGAGAGTCACGACCTGGTCACCGAAGTAGGAGCTCTTGATGGTGACAGTGGCCCACGAAACGTACTCCAGTCCCGGGGCGGCGAAAGCGAAGGTGTTGAGCCCGGCGCGGAGGAGTCCCAGGACAGTCGGGCTGGTGCTGCTCGCCTGTTTGATTCCCGGGCTACAGTCGCAGCTATTGTCGACAACTTCGACGGCGGTCGAGCCGTTGATTCCGAACGTAATGGCTCGACTACCCTCACAGCTCGATACCAGGTAGGAGAACATCACTTCCTCGATCTTGTTTTCTGGCTGCAGGACGGCGTCACCGCAGTACTCGCGGACGCACTCCTCGGTGCAGCCGTCGCCGGAAGTAGTGTCGCCGTCGTCGCAGGTCTCGCCAGGGTCGAGGAATTCGTTGCCGCACTCCTCGAACAGACAGGTCGGCCCGCAGTCGTCGCCTGCATCGTTGTTGCCGTCGTCGCACTGCTCGCCGACCTCGAGTATGCCGTTGCCGCACTCTTCGAGCAGACAGTCCGCAGTGCAGCCGTCGCCGGAGCTGGTATTGCCGTCGTCGCAACCTTCGTCGGGATCGACCACCAGGTTGCCGCAGAGCTCGACTCCGCAGACCGGCGAGCAATCGTCGCCAGCCTCGAGGTTGCCGTCGTCGCATTCCTCGCCGGCAAGATCGGTAGCGAAGGTGTCCTCGAACGCGGCGTCGGTC
>JAZDLZ010000307.1:0-5585 GCA_043801535.1 Pseudomonadota bacterium | reverse complement strand
GCGCCCCGAGGTGCCCACGCTGCCGGCGCGGCTGCTCGCGCTGCGCCGGCGGTATGGTGAGTTGGAGTGGGGGTGTTGCGGGTCGTGTGCTCGGCTGGGGAGTTGGTGCCACGACAGCGAGGTCCGCTGGGTGTGCGTGCTCGGCGCTGGAGAGGGGCTCAACGGCCAGGATTGGGAGCGCGAATGGATGGCCTGCAAAATGTGGCTAAGGAGGGAATGAGAGATGAACCGAACCAAGATCGAATGGACAGATTATACGTGGAATCCCATTACTGGCTGCAAAGGCCCGAACGGCTCTCCTTGCCCCTGGTGCTGGGCACGACGGCAGATCGTGCGCCAGAAGATCGACTTCGAGCCGCGCTTTCACGGAGACAGGTTGGAGCAGCCCTTGAGGGTCAAGAAGCCGGCCATGATCTTCGCTGTCTCGATGGGTGACTTGTTCAGCGAGGGTGTGGCGCGCCTGGCACAAGACCTTATCTGGCATGTGATGACTGAGGCGCACTGGCACACGTTCCTGGTGCTCACCAAACGGCCCGACAGGATGCGCGAATATGTACAGGGATACATGAACGGGCTCAAGGAATATGCTGACAAGTTCGCACAATGCCCGACTGAGGCGATGCGCAACAGCCCGGCCGCCAAAGCAGCAAGGAAGTGGGCGGAATCACCACCGTCGAACATCTGGCTCGGCGTCTCCATCACCAATCAGGCCGACGCCGACACCCGCATACCATTGCTGCTCCAGACGCCGGCCACAAAACACTTTGTCAGCTATGAGCCAGCACTAGGCGAGGTGGATTTTGACGACTACTTATATCGGTCACCATCGGCTGCGTTTGAGGCAGGAAAGATTACCTGGGACATGCCGGCATGGGCACGCATCGGCGCGTTTGGGTTGGATTGGTTGATCGCCGGAGCCATGTCAGGTCCTAGCGCCGTGCCGCCACAAAGCGAGTGGTTCGACGCAGCCAAGGAGGCGTGTGAGCGGGCCGGCGTTGCCTACTTCGAGAAAAGCAGCCTGGCCAAAGTGGTGAACAGGCCGCTGATCCAGCAGTGGCCCGAGGTGGCAGTGTGAGCGAGCCAAAGGAGCGACGTTGGTGGAAGGAGTCGAGCGGGGCAACGGCCGAGCATGCGGAGGCAGAGAAGCGGGGAATTCCTCGCTATTACTGGGAGGCTGATCAATGGGACATCTTGCCAGAGTTGGCGAAAAGCGTTGAGGTGAAGCGATGACACTAGCAACTCTTGACCTACGAGCTGAGCAGACTAACTGGCCGGTGGACCGATTGCGGCCCTCGCCGCTCAATCCTCGCGGCCCGATCTCACCGGACAGCGTGGCTGACCTCGTCGAGAGCATCCGCGCCCAAGGCGTTCTCCAGCCTCTCCTCGTGGTGCCTCGCCTTGACGGCTGGGCTGAGATCGTGGCCGGCCATCGGCGTTTCGCGGCGGCGAAGCTGGCGGGGATGGTGTTCGTGCCTGTCGTGTTGCGCCAGATGAGCGAGGGGGAAATGCTGGCCGCAATGCTAGCCGAGAATTTAGATAGAGAGGACCTCACACCCCTCCAGGAGGCGCGCGCCTACGCCAGACTGCGCGCCATGAAGCTGTCCAACATGGAGATCGCGCGGCGTGTGGGTGTGCCAGCGCACAGGGTACAGCGGATGCTGGCGACGCTCCGGCTCGTCCCAGAAGTGCAGGCGATGTTCGACAACTACGATCTGCCGTCGATGCTGGCCACGGTGCTGCTCAAGGTGCCTGACCCCGACAGGCAGCGAAGGTTGGCGTCCATCGCGGCACGGCGTGGGTTGACGGTTGAGAAGCTGAAAGACCTGATCGTGCGTGGCGAGGGCGATCTGACCAAAAAGCCTGTTCCCAAAGCGAAGCCGACCCCTTCGCCTGAAAACGAACGAGGGTCCGGCACGAGCCGGGCTGAGGCGATGGAGCGGCTAAAGCGCGAGCCTAAGCGCACGGTCACCTGCGCTGACCTGCTAAGGCAATTCGACCACATCTGCGGCGTCTGCGGCGACTGCAATATGTCGGGCATCAAGGAAGTGTGCTCCGCTTGCCCGCTTCCCGAGCTCGTGGTGAGGTTGACGAAGTGAAATATCGGATCCAATTCAGGCGAGCCACCTGGTGGACGCGAGAACGGATCATTACTGGCCTGCTGAGATTCTATCGGGAACGCGGCGCGACGCCGATCAGCTTCAACGAATGGCGACGGCTCACGGCCTGTGATGGCAAAGCGATGCGGCGTCGCTATCCGTCGGCGAACGCGATAGCCAGCCACTGGGGGAATATGCGAGTGGCCTGGGAAGCCGTGGGCGTGCTGACCAACCGTGACCATCTTCCCTGGTCGGAACTTGACGACTGGTACCTGCGTGAGGCGGCAGGAATCATTCCCAGGACGCAGATCGCGCGAGACCTGCGACGCTCGCCCCAGGCCGTGCATACACGGTTGTCGAAGGACCTGGGTCTGAATAGCTACCGCCTTCACGGCTGGGCGCTGTCGAGGATTGAGAAGGCGATCGGGGCAAAGCGCGGCACACTCACCATCCCGATGCGCAAGGGCAGCAGAGCGTGGATCATCGACCCCGCCGACCTGGTGCCGCTCGGCATCGTGAACTGGCAAACCGCCCACCCCGATCTCGTGGTGGCCGCACGGCGCGGGCTGGTGCAGCGGCTGGTCAATGTGTTGGTAAGAACGGAGGGAGAGCGTGACTGAGTTCACCCTGATCACCTTCGCCAGCGCCCTGGCCACCGCGCTCATCCTGATGGCGCTGGCGATCACTGCCGTCGTTATCCTGTCGGTCTGGCCGGTTTACGTCGCCGGCGTTGCCACGGTCGGCGTGCCGTGGCTTGCCGTATGGTTGTGGCGTCGACGCCGAAAGGCGACGCAATAAGACTGCAGCAGGAGGGTTGCTCCTCAGAATAGGGTGAGGACCTGATCGCGATTGGAAAGAGCCTGGCGTGGTTGCGCTTGGGAGAGGATGGCCACGCCAGGCAGATTAAGGGAGGGAGAGAAGCATGCAAGAGCAAACCTATCGCGACCTACCCGACGACGTGAAAGCAGCGCTGCAGCCCGTCGAGGAGCACGTCGTCTTCACCAAGAAAGTGCCGCTCGGCAAGGTGTTTGCCAACGGCCGCATGATGTCGGCTGATCAGTTCACAGCGATGGTCCGAGCCGAGGCGCAGCGCAAACAGGCGAACAAGCGGGAGCGGCAGAACAAGGCGAAGGGACGAGCGCAGACGAGGAAGGGGTGATAGATGGGGGAAAAACCACTAGATGAGTTGCTGGCCGACCTGGCGGCGATGGGCCAAAGTGTCTCGTTAGGTTGGTGTGAGGACGATGATCGCTGGGAGTGCTCGGTAGTGACCGGTGGCAAGCGATATACCCGTTTCGCCCCCAATCCGATAGAGGCTGCAAACCAACTGCATGCCTGGCTGATATGGGAGAGCGGGTTATTGAATGGTGCGCCTGTCGACCCGTTGTTGGAGGGCGTGTGATGAGAGACTTTGGCTTTCCGAGCACTGGCGATCCGTTTGAGGATGCCAGGATTGCTGAGACTATTCGCCGCCACGATGCCAATGAGGCGGAGGGGTTGTGTCCGAACGGCTGCGGGCCAATCGTACACGATAGCGAGACGGAAAGGCACTGCCCTATCTGCGGATTTCAGGGTCGAACAATCGGGATCAGGGGAAAGCAGGAGTGAGCAGCCTTCGTGAGCGACGACAGTTAGACCATCTCATCTTCCAGCATGGCCTTACTGCCTGGGAGGCAAGAGCGGCCTACGTGCTCTTGGAGGTCAAGGGCTTCGAGAATGCCAAGGGCTATGTTGAAGGGGTGAAGGAGAGCATAGCACGATACGAGGCATTCAAAGCGGGCGCGATGCTCACGGAAAGTGAGGCGACGTGATGGAATGGGTTGACTTGTTGGGCTTGGCAACGGTTGCGCTTGTGCTGGTGGCGGCGCGCATAGCGGAGCGCTGGGCGATGACGAGGCGGAGCGGAAGTTCAGCGGCGGATGTTGACGACATAGCCGCTGAGCTAACAGCAGACATCGCCTGGCTGGAGCGCGAGCTAGCGCAGTTCGACGACGATGTCACACCGGCGATGGTCGAGGTGCGGGCGGCGCTTGAGCGGACGCTGCAGAATAGGAGAGAGGCGCTGGCGCTGATGGGGTGTGTGGGGGAGCAGGGAAAGTGCGTGAGAAAGGAAGAGATGAGTGGACAAATCATGGATCAAGTACGAGTACTAGGCGATACAGCCGGGCTACGCCGGCTCAAGGAGGCGCGGGCCAGGGTGTTGCTCGGCGAGCGGTCGGACTGGCAGGGCGAGGTGGACAGGTTGTATCGGGAGTGTAGAAGGCCGGAGGCGTAGACCATTTTCAGAGGGAGGTATCCGACAAATGCAAACAACTGAGGCTAACCCCGTCGTGAGTCTCACCAGCGACCTCGTCATGATTCACTGCCCGCGCTGTCAGCGTGGCCACGTCGTGCTCTTCGACGACGAGAGGGGCAAGACGACAGAGCCGCGGTGCGACAACTGCAGGCGGGCGTTCGAGGTGACGGTGACGATTCGGGAGCGAGCAGGCTGAGGCGGTGACGGTGCAGGTGATGACAAAGGCGAAGGAAATGGTGCAGTGCCCCTTTCCGAACTGTGGACATATTGACGAGCGGCGGAAGTTCGGCTATTTCGAGAAGCCGGAGGGGGGATATCCTGAGCTTCGCCGTTGCCCCAACTGCCACCGGTTTTTCGGCGTTGAGACCGTTGACAGCGAGGATGAGAAACGAGTAGAGTAAGGCCAGGAGGCAATGATGGACTTGACGCCTGTGGAGCGAGTGGAAAGGGCCTGCGAGATTGTCTCTGGGGCAATATGCGATTACATGAATACATCGCGCTTGCTGCCCCCAAGGGAAGTCGGTACGCTCTTTGGCATGAAGGTAGAAGTAGATGAGAGCCTTGCGCCGGATGAGTGGCACCTACGGCCAGGGAGACAGAGCAACCAGCCCCAAGGCTCTTGACAGCCAGCCTAACGAGTAGTACACTAACCATAACTGAATAATAAGTATCGGCCATATATCTTGTCACCGCCCAGCCGGGCGAGTGTAGCAAGCTCCCAAAGCCGACGAACACAGGGAACAATCCCTAGTCTGTTCGTCGGCTTTTTGCATTCCGGAGGTGCAATGCCAACTAAGCCACCGTCACCCTGCTCTGTTCCGTCGTGTCCAGCTCGTGCTGTCTCAGGTGGCAGATGCGCAGCCCACCAGCGACAGCGAGAGCAGGTGTACGAGAGGCAGCGAGGCACGGCGACGCAACGAGGGTACGATGCGCGATGGGAACGGGAGAGCAAGGCGTTCCTGGAGGAGCACCCCTACTGTGTGGACTGCTTGGCTGAGGGCAGGTACGTGCTGGCGACTGAGGTGCACCACACGGTGCCACACAAAGGGAACATGGTCCTGTTCTGGGACAAGAGCAAGTGGGCGGGCTGCTGCAAGTCACACCACAGCGCGCACACGATGCAGATGATCAACGCGAGCAGGTAGGCAGGGGAAGGGGCGTCGAAATCGCTGAGACGAATCGGCGCTTAAGAC
>JAZDLZ010000622.1:0-2265 GCA_043801535.1 Pseudomonadota bacterium | reverse complement strand
AATTTCGGCGGTGAGGCGGGGGGGGGATTACTTGAGGGCGTAGTAGACCTGACGCATCAGGTAACCGTCCTCGAGCATGGCGACGACGCGGTTCACGTCCGCCGCGAAGTAACGGTCGCGGAAGCGGTTCTCGAGGTCGGTCGGATCCTTGGCGAGCTCGTCCGCGTAGATCTGGACGATCTCCTGGTAGGCGACGCGGGTACCGGTACCGAGCGGCCAGGTCGCGGTGCTCATCACCGGCTCGATGAGCGCGATGCCGCGAGTGGCACCGAGGAGCTCGGTCGCGAGCACGGTGCGGACGAGCGGGATCAACTCGCGCAGGTTCATCGCCTGGGTCATCCCCATGGACACCCAGTCCTCCTGGTTGGCTGAGGTCGGGGTGCTCGCGTTGCAGGCCGGGGTGGCGAGCACCTGGATCTGACTCTGCAGCGCCGCGGTCGCGTACTGGGCGATCATGTATCCGGTGTTGTTCGGACTAGGACCGGCGAGGTCATCGGGCAAGCCGAAACTCGACTTCGAGGAGAGCAGGGCGAAGAGGCGCCGGTCGCTCACCCCGGAGACCGGGGCAAGGCTCGAGGCCAGGTAGGCGAAGAGCTGGGCGAGCGGCTGGCCATGGAAGTTGCCAGCCGAGAGCACACTGTAGCCGTGCTCGGCGTCCGGATCCTTGAAGATGAGCGGGTTGTCCGTGGCACTGTTGATCTCGGTCTTGAGCATCTCGTAGGCGTGGTCCAGGGCGTGCTTGAGCGGGGCCATGATCTGCGGGGCGCAACGGAACGAATAGGCATCCTGGACACGCGGCACGAACCGCCCCTTCTTGTCCTTCTTCGGCTGGTACTCGAGACCCAAATCATCCTTACGCTCCCAGCTGTACTCCCGCGCAGCCTTCTTGGTGCGCGAAGAGTCGACGAGGAGCTCGCTGATCATCTTGGCAGTGTAGAGCTGCCCCATGAATTCGCGCGCCTCGTGGATGCGCGGATCGAAGGCGTTCATCTCACCGCGGATCGCTTCCACACTGAGTGCGGTGGCGAGGCACGAGACGTCGAGGAGCTCGCTGGTGTCGTGCCAAGCGAGGCAGCCAATCGCGGCCAGGAAGTTGACGCCGTTCGTCATCCCCATCGCTTCCTTGGCTTCGAGCACGATGCGGTCGAGGTTGCACAGGCGGTGGGCGTCGTGAGCGCTCATCTTGTTGCCGTCGTACCACACGCGAGCGTGCGGATCCTCGATCATCACCGAGGTCACGTGCGCGAGAGGCACGAGGTCGCCGGAAGCACCGACCGATCCGTAGCGCGGCACGATCGGGGTGATCCTGAGGTTCAGGTAGTCAGCGAGGCGCAGGGCGATCTCCGGGCGCAGCCCGGAGCAACCCTTCAGGAAGTTGTTGAGGCGAATGAGCATGGCGGCGCGCACCACCTCCTCGGGCATCGGCTCCCCGAAACCACAGCAGTGCGCCGGGATGTAGCGCATCTGGTAGTCGGAGAGGTCCTCCGGCTCGAGGATGATGTTCTTGCGGCTCCCACAGCCGGTGTTCACCCCGTACATGGGGATCTTCTGGTTGATCAGCTCCTGGAGCCCCTCGCGGAGCCCGGTCAGAGCCTTGAGGGCCGGCGGATCGATCACCACCTTGGCGTGGGTGCGGGCCACGCTGATCACCTGTTCGGGTGTCAGCATGTGGCCATTGATCCTCACTTCTTGGTTGTTGCCTTCCATCTTCCTTCTCGTTCTTTCTGTCCCCGCTCAAGGGACTTGTAAAGAGCCAGTCCCAACGGTTTGGAACCTTGAACCCATGTTAAGACTATTGAGATTTTTGTCAAGAACTATACATTGCCAAGCCCACAACACCATGCTTTACTGTTGGTAGATCATTTCATACAAACTCGGAGTACAAAATGAACATCCGATTAAAGGCCAACAAGGGCCATGTTGATGCCATTTTGGCGGCAATTTTTGCCACCACAATACCGATCTTCAGCCGGGGGCTTGAACAAGATGGTTGGTCATTGGGTCAAATCGTCGGTTGTCGGGGTTTTGTTGGCGCGCTGTTTCTCGGTATCGTTTTCTACCGACATTTGAAAAGCATCAGAGAAGATTTCGTCGTCGCCATCGTCTACGCCGTGCTATTAGCAACCAGTATGATTCTATGGATTTTCAGCGTGATTCATACTCCTCTCGGGGTTGCTTTGCCCCTGCTGTTTATTAGCCCAATTTGGGTTGTCCTCTATGAGTATCTGGTTTAAAAAAAACGACGTCGAGTGGTGATAATAGCTT
>JAZDLZ010000604.1:0-6143 GCA_043801535.1 Pseudomonadota bacterium | reverse complement strand
ACCGGGGGGGCTGTTCCAGTTCCTGGTTCCTTGTCCCTAGTTCCTTGTTCCCTTCGTCGTCGTCGGAATTGAACAAGGAACTAGGAACAAGGGACAGGGGACCGAGAACGGCTAGCCCGTTGACCGATCGGGACACACCCTAAAAATCGGGCCGTCGCCACCCGAATTGTCCGGGAATAGGAAACGGCTATGCTTTGTTACTTCCTGTAGATGCTTGGTACTTCCAAGAGCCAGCGGACTGAATTCGAACGCGAGGCGCTCCCCTCCCTTCCCGCACTCTATTCGACCGCGCTGCGGCTCGTCCGGAACGAACGTGACGCCGAGGACCTTGTCCAGGAGGTGATGCTCCGTGCCTACCGTTGTTGGCACCAGTACCAACCTGGGACCAACTGCAAGGCATGGCTATTCCGCATCCTCAGCAACATCTTCATCGACTACTGCCATCGCAACAAACGCGAGCACGCACTATTCGCTGCGAGCGCCGACGATTTGGAGAGTGGTGGCTGCGGCAGCAGCGAGAGCCAGGAAAGCTCGCTCAAGGACGATCCGGAACAGCTCCTCGACAACCGGGCCCTTGCCGCCAGCATTCAGGAAGCCATGAATGGCATTCGGCCAGACTACCGGCTGGTGGTTTTGCTCTGCGACGTCGAGGAGCTCTCGTATCAGGAGATCGCCGAGATCCTGGGATGCCCCGTTGGTACGGTCATGTCGCGACTACACCGCGCGAGGCGTCTCCTGCAGCGCGCGCTCTACGAGAAGGCTGTTGAACAGGGCATTGTTGCCCCCGATCGTCACGATCTTTCCGGCGGCAACAAAGGCAAGGGCTCCATTGTAGACCTGACAACCCATCGCCGAGAGAAAGTTGGTTCAAGGCCATGATTGGCTGCGCGGACGTTCAAAAGTATATCGACATCTACCTTGACCGGGAGCTTGGCAAGGCTGAGGCTAGAGACATCAAGGACCACCTGGAGACTTGCCTGCCATGCCGCCGGCTTGCGACTTCCTTGACACGCCTCAAGGGGGCAGTAAGGTCTGGGTGCCATCATCCTCCGCTTCCTCCCGGTCTTGCCACCAGAATCTCAGCCGCGCTAGATCGAGCTGACGCTGCTGGACTCGGGCCACTACCGCGTACCCGCAGGCAGCTCGTGCCGGTGTTCGCCGTGGCAGCCGTCGCTGCCGTGGCAGCAGCCGTGGTTGGCTACGTTGTCACCCATCGGACGGAAGACCACTCGTATATCGTCGAGGAGGCCATTCGAGCCCACGAACGCAACCTGCCGCTCGAGGTCAGTGGCAGCGAAGACGCCGCGAGGTCGTTCTTCAGCAGTCGAGTGCCGGTGCCAGTCCAGCCACCGCATTTCCAGGATTCCGAGGTACTCTTTGTTGGCGGTCGCTTGAGTCATCTGCGCGGCCGCGACGCGGCACAGCTCTCGTACCGGGTGAAAAGGTCGCCGGTGACGGTTCACGTTTTCGACGCGTCCGGGATTGCCATGCCCGGAAACCGACGGCTCGTCGAGAACCGGGAGTTCTTTCTCGGCAACTCACGGGGATACAGCGTGGTGATGTTCCACGACCGCGGGGTGGGCTATGCGTTCACCTCGACACTCGACGAAGAAAGCCTGCTCCAGCTCGTCCGCACCCTGGCTTCGAAATAGCTTTCCTTCGGGTCGCCGAAGAACCTACTTCAGCCTCGATACCGAATCATCGAAGTTGGAGCTCGGATGCTTTTCCAGGAGCAGTACCTGTCCGCGTCGGGCCGAGCTGTAGTCGTCACCCGAGTCAACGATCCAGAGTTTCCCATCGGGACCAATCCGGACCCTTTCCGGCAGCGCAGCGCCGAGCATCATCACGCTTGGAACGTGCCCGCCCACAATCGTGAAGCTGAGCTCGTACCCGCTTGGAATGGGCGAGTAGCGAACCCCCGGAACCTCTTCGAGCGGCACCGTGACATCGGCAATCTCGAAGGTCATGCCGACGCTTCGCAAGCGGATTGCCTCGGATGGCCTCGTTTCCAGCCGTTCCTTTCCGCTATCGCTGCAGACCAACGGCTCCTCCAACACTACACTGCAGGGATTGGGAGACAAGCTTGCAAGACCGCTGTCCGCACATGGCTCTTCGATCCGCTGGAAACGCCCCACCATTAATGAACTCTGGGCGGAATCGTCAATGCACTGTCCGCTGGCCGGATCGACGATCCGGCGGTGCAAATAGCCTGTCTGGCCGCCAGCGACGACGAAAGCGGCGGCGGCGGCGATCTCGTAGCGCTGCACGGATGCCACACAGGACTTCCCAGGCAACGGGCCGAGCACACACACGCCGTCGTCGCACAGTGCTCCATTTGCACATGGCTCGTCCACTCCGCAAGCCATGAGGCAGCTTTTTCTCTCCGCCCCGGCGTGAGCCGGCGCACACACCCACCGGCGACTCTCTTCGCCGAGCACCTCCTTCACTCTCTCGATTGCCGCACACTGCTCGTCGCCACTGCAGCCGTCCACTGGCGTCCAGTCCATCACCACCGGCTGGGTGGCAAGGAGCAATCTGTCCTGAGAGACCTGGACTGCGGAGTAAACGCGCACCGAGGTGAGCAGCTCGGCACAGGCCGAGGCAATCGCATCTTCGGTACCAGCAGCGATACACCAGCCGCCAGGGTTGTGGAATGAGGTGAGGCCTGTGTCTGATGGCGTCATCGGGTGGACGAAACAGACCTCGCCGATCCCGCAGTCGCTGTCGGTCTTGCACCCGATCAGTTGGACCAGGTCGAATTGCTCTACTCCCATTGCGCAGAAAGGGTCCTGCCAGTCACGAAGGAAAACCGATCCCGACTCCACCGCGACCCGGCCTGATGGCGTCTCAGCAACCGACGGCAGCGTCCCCTCCCAGGTCACAGTCCATGTCTCCGCGCTCCTGATGCGCCAGAGGTCGGCAAACGAGCGATCCCGCGATTCCGCTGGCGCCTCCAAGCTCAGTGCCGGTACCGGAACCTTGGTTGGATTCTCCCCGGTAGTGGTGCAGTACTCCCAGTGCAAGTCTGGAACGAACCGAAGTCTCTTGTCGATCTCGACCTCCTCCTCTTCCACTCCTTCCACCTTGGCCTCGCCTGGCTCCCCGCCTGGCTCCCAATCGCAGATCTCCTTTCCGGATTCGGCAATCATACCAATCAGCTTTCCAGTTCTCCCCACCTCTCCTACCAGACGCACCGGCCCAGTGTTGATACTCTCCGAGTAGACGCTCGTACAACTCGCCGTGCCTTCTGCCTCTGGTTGGCGGCCGTTCACAGCATCACGGATAGTGTGAGGCAACGCCAGGACCAGATCGACGCTGGCCGGATCGTCGACGACCTCGAAATCGCCGTAGTTCAAGTCGTTGACGTTCACGTAGAAGACAACCCCGTCGCCACCGGCCGGAAGGGTGCCGCTCATCCATTTTTCGTACAGGTCGACCCCATATTGGTCGTCGGCAGTCACAATCGCGAACACTCCCCGGAGAATGGTCGGGCCCGGCGCCGTCGAGTCGTTTCTCCGAATGAACGCCACGTCAAGAGGTGGCGCGCCGCTCGGCAACCGGATGCCCGGCCCTTCGGCGCCGGCTCGTCTCGGGTAGCCGGCGCCAGTCGCCAAGCAGGCCAGCTCACTCACGTTCCTCACCTCGTGGAGAAAACGCGGATCCACCTGGGCATCGCACTCGCGCGGGGCACGACCAGGCGTCACGTCCGCGACCCTGATCGATCCGTCGCTCGCAATCCCGTAGACAAATCGAAAGACACTCCCTGCCCCGCCCGTCTCCACCATTCGCACGTCGCCGCTGGTTGCCAGGCGTTGCAAGCCGATCGCTTCTCCTTCGAGTGGCATCACCACAACCGAGCTAGGCAGCCCTCCGGCATCCAAGTCGACAACACCCAGATTCGACGAGCGCACAAAACCAACGTAGAGGCGTCTTCCCTCTGGCTCGATTGCCAGGCTGGCCGGCTCCGGACTGTCCGGCACGCGCCCGTCCTCCGCTGCCCTGCTCGCCTGCTTGGCCAACTCGCCACACTCGACCGGGCAAGCGACGTCCGAGCCAGAAATCTCCGCCGAGCCGTCGGCGGTAAAGCGAACGCCGGCCACCAACTGCCCTGAAGTGGCATCCACTGCCGCAACCAGGTGACAACCAGGGAAGGCCACGTACACAACTCGCGGCGTACTGGCCGTGCAATCGGCGGGCTCGCGATCCGAAATCGGCGCGGCAATCGCCAGTGGTCGAGCGGCGACGATGCCACCCTCCACCGTCACATGGTGACGAGTGACCGCGCCCGCCCGCTTGTGGATCGCCCGCTCGACGTCGATGACTGCCAGATCGCACGATCCGTAGTTGGCCACGACAACGTCACATCCGTCGCTGGTGGTTGCCAATTCCACGGGAAGGGTGCCAACTGGCAGACCATCGTTTTCGGGAGTGAACGGGTCCGAGTCGCTGATCTGTTGGGCGCCGAGATCAGCAACCAGTACCTGGCCGCGGCTCCCCTCGACAATGAACCCGAACTGTTTCAACGACCCCCGCTGGACGACCGTGCTACTGCTGGCGGGATCGCTCCTCGCAACGACCGTGCTACTGCTGATTCCAGGGGCGTCGACAGTGCCCGCGGCGTCAATGGCGTCAATGACCATGGCGGTATCGCCAAGCACGCCACCGTCGCCAAGCACGCTGCCGTCAACCACCGCGTCAACCGTTGTGCCGCTGTCGACCGCTGCGCCTGCATCGTATCCGCCACCATCGCTTCCCCCGCTTGTGCTGCCATCGACAAAACCGGCGTCGACAATGCCAGCATCCTGAATCCTTGCGTCTGGGGCAGGCCCGCATGCCGAAAGAGGCAAAGGCCCGGAATTACCAGCGTCGCTAATCATCATGCAGCCGAAGGCGATGTCCACCGGACGATCGAGATGGCTCGTTTGCGAAACCGTTTCGGTGCTCGTACACGCATCTCCCACCAACAACACCAGCAAGACCACAGCCATCAGCCCACAGCCGACAGCCTCAGATCTAGATCCAGAGCGTTTGCTTGCCTGCATTTTCGAAGAGTTGTGAGCTGCGCCAGGGCGATCAGCGCCTTTCTTTGCCTGGTTCCTTGCCATCTAGTCCCGATGCCTTGGCGTACCGAGTCTGATCACTGTCTGGCCCTCGTTTTGTCCACCGGGGCGGGCATCAACCACCGCTATGGTGTCTTCGGCAAAGTTGGATACGAACACCTTGCCTCGCGAGGGCGAGACTGCCACTCCAATTGGTCCCCTCCCTACGTCGGCAATGCTCACCACCCGGTACCTCTCCACATCCACGGTCCACAATTGACCGTTCTTGAAACAAGGCACGAACACCCTGTTTTCGGTGTCTTCGTCAGCTTCGGTGCCCAGGCTTGCCGTCGCCAACAGCGAAGCCTCGGCGCAGATCTCGATTCCGGCCAATAGCTGATTGCGCGGAAGTCCGGAGACCCCGAGAGTCGTGTCATACACCAGAACCTGCGGTGGAATCCGATTGACAATGAATGCCCGATTTCCGTCGGCAGAGAAGGTGATTCCGCGACGATCACCAAAGGCAGGCACTCCGCTGGGGGTGACAGTCTGTCCCGCAGCGAGAATGCCATCGGCACTACCACCACTACCACTACCACTCGGGCCGATGGGCCCGGGCACAACGTGAACAGTGGAAATACCTGTCTCCGAGCTCGACGTCACATAGACCGGTCCGCCAGTGTCACCAGGCTGGCGAACTGCCACACCAAAAGCTCGTCGCAATCCCAGGGAGAACAACGGCCCGGCCAAATCGAGCAGCACGGGCTCCTCGTTCTCGTTCACTGGAGCCCGAGCCAGAGTCACTGCGCTGCTCGTGAGGTGGGTGAGGAATACGTACCCGTCGAGTGGATCGATGCTCAGATGAAAGGGCTCGGACGCCAGCATCCCCAGATCCGGATCGTTTTCGTACTGATCGAGCCGATGACTCTTGGCACAACGCGGAAAGCTGCCGTCGGCGCCACAATTCATGGTCCGTGCCTGGCTATCGTAGTCTACCCACGTCAACGAGGGATCGCCGCGAATAGTGGCAAACACACGCACGATCGGAGAAGGCGTTCCGTCGGCGCGGACCAGAGGCATGGCTCCAACCGCAACCCCGAAATT
>JAZDLZ010000591.1:0-5322 GCA_043801535.1 Pseudomonadota bacterium | reverse complement strand
GACCGAGAACGGCCTGCGCTCCCTCGGGTGCCTTGTCATGTCCATCCGACCGAGACACGTCCACGTCGGGTATCGCTGACGCTCTGGTTTCGCCGCCATCGACGGGGGACCAACGAGCAACGATCACACCCGTGTTGCACTACTTCACTAGCCACATTGGGCCTGGCCATGGTATAGGCTGTCCAACAAGGAGGCTTAGACGTGGCTACAATCCGTCCGTTTCGCGCGCATCGTCCGCCGGCAACGTGCATCGCGCGGGTCGCCAGCCCTCCCTACGATGTTGTGAGCACCAAAGAGGCTCGCCAGCTCGCCGCCGGTAATCCCGCCAGCTATCTGCACGTCTCCCGGCCGGAGATCGATCTTCCTGAAGGCACCGATGAGCATGATGACCGGGTGTACGCGCAGGGAGCAGTAAACCTCGAGAGTTTCGTTGAACGCGGAGTCCTGGTGCAGGAGTCCGCGCCCAGATTCTATGCCTACTCGCAGAAGATGGGCCAACATGTTCAGACGGGTCTCGTGGCATGTGCATCGGTGGACGACTACGTCGCCGACCGAATAAAGAAGCACGAGAAGACGCGGGCCGACAAGGAGGACGACCGGACCAAGCACATCGACGTGCTCGGTGCTCACGACGAGCCGGTATTCCTGACCTATCGCGCAGTACCAGAAATCGACGTGCTCATGAACCGGGTGGTCACCGCGCCGCCGCTCTACGATTTCATCACCGTCGACGAAGTCCGCCATACCATGTGGGCCATCGACAGCATCCTGCAGCCCCAGCTCATCGAGCGATTCGCTGCTGTCGACACCCTGTACGTCGCCGACGGTCATCATCGCAGTGCCGCTGCAGTGCGGGTCCACGAGCGACGTCGCGGTCAGCCCGGGGAGCACGACGTTTTCTTGGTGGTGGTTTTCCCGCACGATCAGATGCAGATAATGGCCTACAACCGGGTCGTTCGCGACTCGAAGGGGAGAAGCCCCGAGGAGCTGCTCGCTGCGTTCCGCGAGCGCTTCGACGTTACCAAGGCCGCCCAGCCAGCCCCGAGAGAGCCCAAGTCGTTCGGTCTGTTCCTCGGAGGGACATGGTATCTGCTTCGAGCAAAGCCGAGCATGCTGACCCCGGCAGACGCGAGCGATCCAGTGGCAAGCCTGGATGCTTCGATCTGCCAGAGTCAGATTCTGGCACCGATGTTCGGCATCACTGACCCGCGGCGCGACAAGAACGTCGATTTCGTCGGAGGCATCAGAGGTTCTACCGAGCTCGAGAAGCTCGTTGGCGAAGGCTGGACCCTGGCTCTCCATTTGTTCCCGACCAGCATGGAGCAGCTGATGGCGGTTAGCGACGCGGGCCTGCTCATGCCTCCCAAGAGCACGTGGTTCGAGCCCAAGCTGAGGAGCGGCTTGTTCGTGCACCTGTTCTAGTCACACGGACCCATTCGGAGTCGCCCAAAGCCTCACGATTCAGTCTCACACCCAGCGCAACTAACTTCAGCCTTCGGGGGGGGAAACGCCATGCAAGCAAGGTTGGTCCACCGCGTCGTCGCGGCGGTGATCGAACGGGAAGGCAAGTACCTCATTACTCAACGCCGGGAGGGAGCGCTTCTTCCCCTGCTCTGGGAGTTCCCTGGAGGTCGAGTGGAGCCCGGAGAGGACGATGCTACTGCCCTTCTCCGCGAGGGTAGAGAGCGGATCGGGGTAGATCTCGTCGTGGAGCGCAAGCTTGCCGAGCAATGCCACCCCTACGATGGCTACGACGTCCAACTGGCGCTCTACTCGTGCAAGCTAGGCCAAGGAGAGGAGCCCACACCCGCTCACGTACGGGACATCCGTTGGGTGTCGCTGAACGAGCTCTCGCAGTATCAATTTCCACCTGCCGACCAGGCCACGATGGATCAGCTGCTCGGCCTCGGCGAGGCAAACCGTTCGGTGCTCTAGGGAGCCGCACCCGAATTATTACGGCGAGGCAATCAGATTTCCATTACCTCCTGCTCTTTCTTGGTGGTCAGGTCGGAAACGATGCCAACGTAGCGATCGGTGAGCTCCTGGATCTTTTTCAGCCCGGTCTTGGAGTCGTCCTCGGAAACGTCGCCGGAATCGACGAGCTCCTTCACTGTCTCGTTGGCTTCGCGACGCGCGTTTCGCACGGCAACCTTGGCGTCCTCGGCCATTTTTCTGACGTGCTTGACGAGCTCTTTGCGCCTTTCTTGAGTGAGCGGCGGTATCGGTAGCCGCACCATTTCGCCGTCGCTGGCTGGGTTCAATCCCAGCTCCGACTGCGCCTTGATCGCTCGTTCGATCGTCGGAATGAGCGATCGTTCCCACGGTTTGATGGTGATTAGCCGCGAATCCGGGACATTGAGAGTAGCCACCTGATTCAGCGGGGTCATCGTTCCGTAGTAGTCGACCTTGATTCCGTCGAGCAACGACAAGCTTGCCCGGCCGGTGCGCACTCTTGCCAAGTCACGCTTGTAGTCCTCGACTACCTTGTCGAACCGTTGCTGCAAATCCTTGAGGACGTCGTTCACCATTGGATCCCTCCGAATGACATCGATCTCGAACGAATCTCGCCGTCACTACGACCCAGGCACCACCAGCGTACCGACGGCACTGCTGCCACTCACTGCCATCCTGACGTTGCCTGGCTTGGTCAGGTTGAAAACCAAGATGGGTAATCGGTTGTCGCGGCACAGGGCAAGCGCCGTCATGTCCATCACATTGAGGTTGCGCTCGATGCACTCCTGGCAGGCGATGCGCTCGTAGCGCGTGGCCTCGGGATAGCGAGCTGGATCGCGGTCGTAGACTCCGTCGACCTTGGTGGCCTTCAGCAGTACGTTGGCGCCAATCTCGACGGCTCGGAGCGCAGCAGCAGTATCGGTTGTGAAGAAGGGGTTGCCGGTGCCGGCGGCAAAGATGACCACCCGACCTTTTTTCAGGTGCCGGATTGCCCGCCGCTGAACGTATGGCTCGGCCAACGCTGGAACGTCGATCGCGCTAAGGACACGCGCGTTCAGACCTCTCGACTCCAGTGCGCTGCGCAGCGCCACTGCGTTCATTATTGTCGCCAGCATGCCCAGATAGTCGGCGGACACGCGATCCATCCAACGCGTCGAAGGAGACACTCCGCGGAAGATGTTGCCACCGCCGACGACGACGGCCAGCTCCACACCGAGAGTCGAGACGTCGGCCAGCTCGTCGACGACTTGGCTGAGCACAGCCACACTGAGCCCGTACCCCTCCTCGCCCATCAAGGCTTCGCCGGACAGTTTGAGCAGTACTCGGCGATATGCTGGCGGCGGCGTTGAGGTATTGTCGGGCCCCTCCTTCATGGGTCGTTGCCTCCTCTGGGGCGTGAAGGTGTTTGACGGTCTTCGCGACTACATGCCAGCTTGCCTGGCAACCTCGGCGACAAAATCGTCCTTGCGCTTCTCGAGGCCCTCACCGAGCTCGAAGCGCACGAACCGGCGGATTCGGCAGTTCTCGCCGATCTTGGAGATGAGATCCTGCAGCAGGTCTTTGATCGCCTTTTTGTCGTCTCTCATCCAGGGCTGTTCCAGGAGGCAGATATCGCGCGTCCACTTTGCGATCTGTCCGTCGACGATCTTGCCCAATACTGCATCGGGCTTACCCTGCTCTCGCGCTTTGGCGACGAGGATCTCTCGCTCTTTCGCGATGGTTTCGGCCTGGACTTCTTCGGTCGCGACGTACTGAGGATTCATAGCGGCAATCTGCATGCAGACTTCGTGTACGAACGCGCGAAAATCCTCGCTCCGCGCCACGAAGTCGGTTTCACAGTTGACTTCGACGAGCACGCCGATGCGGCCCCCGCCGTGAATGTACGAGGCCACTAGTCCCTCTGCGGCAACCCGACCAGCCTTTTTGGCGGCCGCGGCAAGGCCCTTCTTCCGCAGATACTCGGTAGCCTTTTCCATGTCTCCGCCAGTCTCGACGAGTGCCTTCTTGCAGTCTGCCATGCCCGAGCTGGTCCGTTCGCGCAATTCCTTGATCATGGCGGCAGTGATCTCAGCCATTGGTTCACTCCGTTTCTCTCGCTGTGGATTCAGAACACTCAGAGACAACCAGCCAGGTTGGTTAGCCGGTCTTGGTTCAATCTCGGTCTTCCTCGGTCTTCCTCGGTCTTTCTCAGTCTTTCTCAGTCTTCGGGAGTCGCCGATGCCTCTGGCTCGGCGGCTCGCCGCCCACGCTGGGCAACTTCGACTTTCGGACCATCGCCTCCGGAGGCGACGTGGATCACTCGATCCTTCTCGCTCGCCTCGGCCTCGCGTTTGCCGGCACTGCGTTCCCGCATCAGCTTCTGTCCTTGGATGCAGGCTTCGGCGATCTTGCTCGAGAACAGCTTGATGGCACGGATGGCGTCGTCGTTTCCTGGGATCACGAAGTCCACGTAGTCGGGATCGCAATTGGTGTCGGTGACGGCGATGAGCGGGATTTCGAGCTTGTGGGCTTCGGCGATGGCAATGTGCTCCTTGCTGGGATCGATGACGAAGACTGCGCCGGGCAACTTCGCCATGTTCTTCAGGCCGCCGAGTGACTTGTCGAGCTTGTCGTGCTCCCGCTGCAGGCCAATGACTTCCTTCTTGCTGATTCGGTCGAAGGTCCCGTCCTCGGCCATCTTCTCGATGGACCGCATCCGCTCGAGAGAACCTTTGACGGTGCGGAAATTCGTCAAGGTCCCGCCCAGCCAGCGGTTCGTCACGAAGTGCATCCCAGAGCGAGCTGCTTCCTCGGCGATCACGTCCTGGGCCTGCTTCTTCGTTCCGACGAAGAGCACGCTATCGCCGCGGGCGGTGGTGTCGACGATGAAGTGATAGGCCCGTCTGAACAGTCTCACCGTGTGTTGCAGGTCGATAATGTGAATGCCATTGCGTGAGCCGAAAATGTACGGCCTCATCTTCGGGTTCCAGCGTTTGGTCTGGTGACCAAAATGAACCCCAGCCTCGAGGAGCTGCCGCATCGTGATTGGCGATTCTGCGGAGCTTTGCTCCAAAGCCTGCTCTGTTTCCATCATTTTCCTCCGTGTTGATTCCTCCGCTCCCGTCTTCGGATCCGGCCAAAGCACCGAGCGCCACACGAGCCGTCCTCGAGAAGCGTGCGTAGTTGTTTCGTCGTTGCGGTCCAGGGTCTTAGCACGGAGTAGTGCTGGCGTCCACCAACAACTGGCAAGTGGGTGTGATCGTTGCTCGTTGGTCCCCCGTCGATGGCGGCGAAACCAGAGCGTCAGCGATACCCGACGTGGACGTGTCTCGGTCGGATGGACATGACAAGGCACCCGAGGGAGCGCAGGCCGTTCTCGGTCTTTGGTCC
>JAZDLZ010000305.1:0-11650 GCA_043801535.1 Pseudomonadota bacterium | reverse complement strand
GAGCGAGAGCGAGAGCAAGAGCAAGAGCAAGAGCGAGAGCGAGAGCAAGACACAGCAGCGCCGGCGACTGGAGGTTGCCAGGACGCGTGAGGATATTCTACGTGCAGCAGCACGAGCGTTCACTTCTTCCGAAGCTGGGGTGGTGACGATGCGCGACATTGCGCGCGAGGCCGGCTTCACTGCCGCTTCGCTATACACCTACTTCCGCAGCAAGGAAGAGATCATGCAGGGCTTCGTGAAGCTCGTGTCCGACGAGTACGAGCAGCCCCTGGACGAGCCGATGCCAGGCGGTTTCACGTTCGCCCAGCGTCTCGAGCTCCTGCTGCGCCGCCAGTTCGAATTGGTGGAGAAACGTCGCGAGATGCTGCAGAGCATCTTTTCCTTCAGCCAGCTTCTACCACACCAGGCTGCTTGCGATCTATTGGAGGCGCGAGTGCGTCTGTTGAGCCGCTGGATTCGCCGCAATGCTCGTCCATCCGATCTGGGTGGCTGCCGGGTAGACTACGCCGCGCGCTTGTTGGTCGGCGCGAGCATCGCGTTCATGCACGGCTGGCTCAGTTCGGCAGCGAGACGTCGACTGGTCGATCACGCGAAGACGATTGTCGACTTCTTCTTCCATGGCGTCGGAACCCACACCAAGACGAGGACGAAATGATCCTTGGTAGCAATGCTTCCCGGGGGGAAGCCCGGAAAGATGGTCGTTCGATCAAGGCGGCCGGCAAGGCGGCCGGCAAGGCGGCCGGCAAGGCGGTCGGCGAGGCGGTCGGTTGGTGTTTGACTTTCGGACTACTCGGACTATTCGGTCTCGTCGCGGTTGCTGCCTCTGGCAGCAGCTCTCCCGGCGAGCCGATGCGGCTGACTCTCGACGAGGCAGTGCGTGCGGCACTCGAGCGCAGCCCGGACATTATCACCGCGGATCGTGAGATCGCTGCTGCGGTGGCGAGTCGCCAGGGAGCCCGCGCGCTGCTGTTACCCAAGCTCAATCTGGGCAGTCAAGTAGCAGTGTTCACCCACTCGCTCGGGTTCTCCATCCCAGGATCGCCGCCCGAAGCTCCTCAGCTCGAGATGCGTGGCCATCTGACCTGGTCGATGACCGCGCAGATTGTTCAGCCACTGTCGCTCTGGGGGATCTACGAGGCCTACAAGATCAAGGATCTCGGCGTTGATGTGGCCAGGGTGCAGCAGCAGATTGTCAGACGCGACACGTCCTTTCGAGTCACCCAAGCCTTCTTTCGCCTGCTCCAAGCCCGCAGCCTCGCCGATGTTGCCGCCAAGTCAGTTGAGCAAGTCAGGGCTCAAGTCGCGCGCGCCAAGGCTCTCGAAGGACAGGGAGTAGTTGGTCACAATGACGTGCTTCGAGCAGAGCTCGGGCTGGCGGCCGCCGAGCAGCGGCACATTCAAGCCGGAGGCCAGGTGACGTTGGCGGCGAGCGCGCTCGCGCTGACGATTGGTTTTTCGCCTGACGTCGCGATCGATCCGACTTTCGTAGAAGGCGAGCCGGTCGCGGAGATCGTGGCTCTCGAGCAGGCGGAAGACTCGGCGGTGGCGCATCGAGCAGAGCTCGTCGAGATCGACGTACGACTGCGCCAGGCTAGCGCTGGCATCAATGCTGCCAAGTCGATGCTGACTCCTCAGGTCGGTGTCGCCTTGACCTACCAGCACAGCGCGGGCTCGGCGTTTGCCGAAGCAGACTCCTGGTTTGTCGGCGGATCGGTGAGTTGGGATGTATGGGACTGGGGTGCGCGCCACTACGGTATCGACGAGGCCAAGGCACGCAGGCAGCAAGTGCTCGTCGTTCGCGACAAGGTGCGCGACGCGTTGCGCCTCGAGGTGCGCTCGGCGTGGATTGGCGCCACCACCGCGGCGCAAGCCTTGGCGGTCGCTCGCCAGGCCGAAGTTGCGGCCACAGAAAACTTTCGTATCGAGAGCAGTCGCTACGAAAGCGCAGCCAGCACCTCGTTCGATGTGCTCGACGCCGAGACCCAGCTGACTTGGGCACGGGCTCAAGTTCTGACGGCGCACTACGAGTACTTGATTGCTCGGGCTGCGCTCAGCCGGGCAACTGGCCAGCCCGTTGCGGGGCAATCCCAATCCATGAGGGAGGTAGTGCAATGACGTCTCGTTCCTTGTCCCTTCTTGGCGCTGGCGCCTGCGCCTGCGCCGGCGCGGTGCTGCTGCTTGCCTCGGTAGTGGGCTGTCGCGAGAAAGGGGCCATCGGTCTGCCGGAACAGCCTGCTGTCGCGGCCAAGCAAGGGCTCTCGTCGAAGCAGGCAGCGGAGGCGTTGCCGGCCAGTGGCAGGCTGGCGGCCAGCAAGGGGAATGACACTACTGGAAGCGGTGATCCGGGAGAACGAGTTGGCGACAACGCCGCGGTCGGTGCCGGCACCGCGAGCGAAACCAGCATCGAGGTCGCCGGGGGTTCTGCCACCGAGCAGTTCTCGGCCACCACCGAACCGCATCGACGTTCGACTCTCACCCCGCGAGTCGGCAGCGCGATCGTTCGGGTATTCGTTCGCGAAGGACAGACGGTGGCTGCGGGTCAGCCGGTGGTCGCTCTCGATAGCTCCGACTTCGAGCTTCGCCAGGCCCAGGCCGAGGCTGCTCTCGACGGCGCGAAGGTTCAGCTCGATGCCACTCAGGTGGAGTGGGACCGCGTGAACAGCCTGGCAGCCTCCAATGCGATTCCCAAGAGTCAATTCGACGCAGTGGACGCCAAGCTGCGTGGCGCCAAGGTTGCCTTGCGTGCCGCGCAAATCGGCGTAGACATGACTCGAAAAGCCGTTGGCGACGCGGTCGTGAGGGCGCCCTACGCGGGAATTGTCGTCAAACGACACGTCAACGAGGGCGAGTACGCAACGAGCATGCCGCCGTCGCCGTTGATCACTATCGAGGAATTGGGGATTCTCGATGTGCGAGTGCAAATCCCTGCCTCCGAGATTGGCCGCATTCGCGAGGGCGATCCTCTTGTCCTGCGTTTTCCCGCAGTGGGGAAAGAGCTCACGGTCAAGGTCGCGCGGATAGTGCCAGCGCTCAATCCGATGAGTCGCACTTTCTCGGCCATCGTCGAGATCGAGAATCCGGACCCCGAAATCAATACCGGTATGTTCGCCGAGGCGCGCCGTACCGGCACACTGCCGTCATCCCAGACGGAGAACGAGCAGCCATGAAGCTGGCTGATGTATCCATTCGTAGGCCGGTCCTCGCCACCGTGATGGTGGGTGTCCTCCTGGTATTCGGTGTTTGGGCCTACCCGCGTATCGGCGTCGACCTGTTTCCGAACATCGAATTCCCGTTTGCCTCGATAACCGCCGTTTATCCGGGTGCTGACCCGGAGACGATCGAGACCAAGGTGGTCGACAAGCTCGAGGAGGCGGTTTCCACCGTCAATGGAATAGAAGTATTGCGTTCGACCAGCATGGAGAACGTCGGGATCGTGGTCATCCAGTTCGTGCTGGAGCGTGACGCCGCGCAAGCAGTTCAAGACGTACGCGACAAAGTCGCCGCGGCGTTGGCCGAGCTTCCCCGGGATCTCGAGCCACCCGTGGTTGCCAAGTTCGACGTCGGTGCGATGCCGATCATGACGATTGCCGTGTCTGGCAGCATGCCGATTCGCGAGCTCACCGATATTGCCGACCGGCAGATCAAGCAGAAGCTACAGACGGTCGACGGGGTCGGCGGTTGCGACATAGTCGGCGGCCGCGAGCGGGAGTTCCACGTGTGGGTCGACCCTGCCAAGCTCGAAGAGAGATGGCTGGCGGTGGGCGACGTGTTCCAGGCGCTGGCGGCGCAAAACGTCGAGATTCCGGGGGGACGGCTCGAGGTCGGCGATCGCGAGGTGATCGTCAAGACACGTGGCCAAGTGCACAGCAAGGAGGAGCTCGAGAGCATCGTCATTACGGCTGCGAGTGGCTCGCCCATCCGTATCAGGGACGTTGCCCGCGTCGAAGATGGCGAGGAGGAGGCGCGGTCGTATTCGTCGTTGAACGGCACCGCAGCGGTCGCTCTGGTCATCCGCAAGCAGTCCGGTAGCAATACCGTCGAGGTTGCCAAGACAGTGCGCAAGCGCCTCGGTGAGATCGCCGGACAGTTGCCGCAGGGCATGAAGGTCGAGATTCCTCAGGACAACTCGCTCTTTATCGCCCAGAACATCCACGACGTGCAGTTCGATCTGCTTTTTGGCGGCCTGCTCGCCATACTCATCGTTCTGTTCTTCCTGCACGACTGGCGAGCGACGTTCATCTCCGCAATCGCCCTGCCGACCTCGGTCGTCGCTACTTTCTTTTTCATCAAGGCGATGGGATTCACCTTCAACACCTTGACGATGCTGGGGCTGTCGCTGTCGATCGGCATCCTCATCGACGATGCGATCGTGGTCATCGAGAACATCCACCGTCACCTCGAGATGGGCAAGACACCGTGGCAGGCAGCCAGCGAGGCGACGGCGGAGATTGGTCTGGCAGTCATGGCAACCACTGCCTCGATTCTGGCGGTCTTCGTGCCGGTCGCCACTACCAGCGGCATTGTCGGGCGATTCATGTGGCAATTCGGCATGACGGTAGCGTTCGCGGTGAGCGTGTCGTTGTTCGTGGCATTCACGTTGACTCCGATGCTCTCGGCGCGAATGCTCAAGCACAATAGTCGTCACGGCGGCAGCGGCAAGGAAAGGGCGAAGGGCGCGCTCGGCCGTGGCATCGACGCGATGTTGGGTGGAGTCGATCGCGCCTACCGAGTGCTGCTCGGTGCTGCCCTGCGCCACCGGTGGGTCACGATTGTAGTTGCGCTGGGGGCGCTCTTCGGATCCTGCGCCCTGGCGAGCAAGGTGCCAATGGACTTCATGGGAGAGTCCGATCAGGGGCAGTTCAGCGTCAAAGTCGAGCTTCCGACTGGCACCGGCCTCAGCAAGACGCGCACCTACGCCGAGGAGGTGGCCGGCGAGCTTCGTGCTATCCCCGGTGTCGCCGCGACATTCTTGACGATCGGCGGCAGCACTGCCAGCGAGGTCAATCGGGGCGACATTCAGGTCAACCTCGTGCCGCGGGCCAGGCGGACGTTCACTCAAGACGAGGCAATGGTCTATGCTCGGGCAAGGCTCGCGCGGCGTGACGGAGCCATCTTTGCCGTCGAGCCAGTGAACCTCATGGGTGGCGGTGGCGGTGCAGCGTCGGCGATGCGGCAGGCGACCATTCAGCTCAACATCCGCGGTTCGGACTACCAAGAGCTCAACGAGGCTGCTACCAAGATGATCGAGCTCATGCGACAGCAGGGCGGCTACGTCGACATCGACACCAGCTATCGAGGTGGCCAGCCAGAGATCGGAGTCGCGATCGACCGCGAAATCGCCGCCGACCGCAACGTTCCGATTGCCTTCGTGGCGCAGACCATTCGCTCCCTCGTCGCCGGCGACAAGGCGACGGAGATTGCCATTGGCGGCAATCGCTACGATGTGCGAGTCCGCCTCGATCAGGAGTTCCGCAGCCGGCCAACCAGCCTGCTGGCGTTGAAGACTCGATCGGCCAGCGGCGCTCTCGTCGACATGGCAAGCCTGGTCAGGCTCGACCCGGGCACAGGGCCGGCGAAGGTCGAGCGCCAGGATCGCCAACGCCAGGTGACGGTGTATGCCAACCTCGAGGGCAAGGCGCTGGGATCGGCAGTTGCCGAGCTCGGCAGCGCTGCCAAGCGCCTGCTGCCAGCAACGCTCACCACCGATTTCACCGGTATGGGCGACATGATGGCCAAGACCTTCCGTGACCTCTTGGCTGCGCTGCTTCTGGCCATTGTCGTGGTGTATCTCCTGCTAGCAGCGCAGTTCGAGAGCTTCGTGCACCCCTTCACGATCATGTTGTCGCTGCCGCTGTCGCTGGTCGGTGCCATCGGTGCGCTGGCGATTGCTCATCAACCTCTCGGCATGATGGCAATGATCGGCGTAATCCTGCTCATGGGGCTCGTCACCAAGAACGCGATTCTTCTGGTCGACTACACCAACGCCTTGCGGCAGAAAGGAATGGGCAAGATCGAAGCACTGCTCACTGCCGGACCAGTTCGCTTGCGGCCGATTCTCATGACTACCACGGCGATGATATTCGGCATGGTTCCGGTCGCGCTCGCCATCTCCGAGGGCGGCGAGATGCGCGCTCCCATGGCGATCACCGTAATCGGCGGCCTGATCACCTCGACGCTACTGACTCTGGTCGTGGTTCCAGTCGTCTACTCTCTCCTCGACCGCGAGAAGCCCCGCCCCCAAGGCTGAAAGCCAGCAGCGACAAAGAACGGGTCGAATTGTCGGTTGGCATTCGGGGATTCGCTCGCCCAGCCGATGTTGTGCTGGCCGCGGTGATCGGCAAAGCGGGCAATCGCCCTGGCTGCGACGAGGCCCACTGCGGACCGGGCAGGTTCGGCGTCGGGCAGGAATAGCTTCAGCTCGGCTCCATCGTTGGTCAGAAAGCCAGCGAGCGCGCCGTCGACGAGGACAACGTGCGAGCCGGAAGCCCGCGCCAGACGGGCTTCGTGGTGCGGCCATGCCAGCACTGTTCCGAAGGGATTGGCGGGGTCGGAGGCGGCAAGGACGAACCCGTGTCGATCGTTCGTCGAAGCCGAAGCGGGACAGTCCTCGGAACGACTACGCCAGTCGTGCGCCAGGAGCAGGGCAGGCTCGCGCAACGATCGCAGCTTCTCGATTGCTCCTGGATCGGCGAACTGCGAGCCGCCAAGCCCGGCGACGAAGTAGCCACGACGTGCTCGACCTTGCTCCTCGAGAGCCGACAGCACCGGGTACAGTCTGGAAAAGCCGCCTTGCACGTTTTCGGCAGCAACGCTGCTTCCGGTGAGAATGCCATAGCGAGCCAGGAGCTGGGCAGAAGTGGCAACCAGACGTTCGGTCTCGCTTGGCTCGACCTCGGCGCGGCTTCCGAGTAGACTCCAACGTCCGGCAGCCGCCGGTGGCGATGTCAGACAAGAACGGTGGGAGCCGAAGCTGCGAATCCGTCGCCCTCGTTGTGCCGGCGACCGTTTGCTGCCCAGCGCTCGCAGTGGTGCGCAAGTATCGTTGGTGACCTCGCCTGCCCACACCAAGCTCCAGAGTGCATCGACCAGCGTCTGCTGCAAGCCGCCGATCTTGTCGTGCAGATCGGAGAAGAAGCTCGCTCCGCGGGTGGCCAGGAGCTCTCGGATCGCCTGGTGGATTTCCTCGGATGGCCGGCCTCCGGCAGAAACAGGTCGCAGCAGCGGCAGCTCGCTGGCAAGGTAGAGGGCGATGCGGCCGTCGTGGTCCCCGAGTGGTGCCACGCCCAGCCAGATCACGTCGCCAATGGTCGTGAGTCGATCCAGATCAGCGGGAAGGTACTCGGGTAGTCTGGCGCGGATCACTTCGTCCAGCACGGAGACCGGGATGGGGAAACCCTGGATGCGCTCGACCACGTCCAGGAGGGTGGCCGATCCACTACCGCTACCGCTACCGCCGCCGCCGTCGCCGCCGCCGTCGATTCCCTGCCAGGCCAGCAAGAAGCGCACAAACGCATCGGCGGCAACGGGCTCGACTTGGTGGCGCAGTCTGGCCAGCGAACGGCGACGAAGACGTGCGAGTACCTCGACATCGCAGTAGTCACGGCCGATGCTGCCCGGTCGGAGCTCGCCTTCCACGAGCAATCCTTGGCCGACAAGGCGGGCAAGAACGGACGCCGTCACGGTGGTATCGAGAGCATAGCGGCTGGCGAATTCCTCCAGCTTGAAGGGACCGTGCGTTCGGGCATAGCGCGCGACAATGCCATCCAGCGCGGCCGTTACTGGCTCGAGGAAAGAAGCCGGCAGCCCAGCCGCAGTCTTAGGCGGCAAGGGTAGTCCGAAGGCATCGCGGAAGCGACCAGCGTCCTCGGCGGCGATCAGCCGTTCGCTGCCGGCCAGACGGATCTCGATGGCGCGCTCATTCTCGAGGAGCTCGTTCGCCAGGCGACTCGACTCCGACGACGGTTCGCCGTCGGGGCGGCCGCTGTCACGGCGGCTCTGGGATTCATCCCGACCGGGCGCGTCGCCGTGGGGGTCTGCGATCCGCGCCGAAACCTCCGTTGCGGTGAGATCGCCGAGACGGAGCAGCAAATCGTGGAGCTGATCCGCCGACGTTGCCCGTCTGCCAGGCTCGAGCCCTTGGAGAGCCCGCTCTACCTCGTCGAGCACCTCGGCAGCGAGGAGCTCACGAAGCTCGGCTTCGCCGAGTAGCTCGTGAAGCTGGCGCAGGTCCACCGACAGCGCCTGGGCACGCCGTTCGGCCAGAGGTGTGTCGCCTTCGTAGAGGTAGCTCGCCGCGTAGTTGAATAGCAGCGAGGCGGCGAATGGGGACGGAGAACCAGTGTCGACGGTGACCAGCCGGAGGTCGCGGCGCTGTGCTCCTCGTGCCAGCTCCTCGAGGGCTGGCAAATCGAGTACTTCCTGGAGACACTCCCTGAACGTCTCGAGCACGATGGGAAAGGAAGGGAAGTCGGCGGCGACGCGCAGCAGGTCGGCGGCCCGGCGCCGCTGCATCCAGAGCGGCGTGCGCGCGCCCGGGCGTCGTCGCGGCAAGAGGAGAGCTCGGCTGGCGGCTTCGCGGAATCGGGCGGCAAAGAGGGAGGATTTGCCGAGCGCTGCGACGATTTGATCCCGGGTTTCGTCTGGTCGAGGCAGCAGGTCGGAGGCGTCGGGTAGACGCTCGCGGTTGGGGATGCGAATGACGATGCCGTCGTCGGTCCAGATGATGTCGACTTCGGGCTCGCCAGCGCGCTTTAGCGTGCTCTCGATGGCGAGCGCCCAGGTCGCGTGCAGCCGGCCGCCGAACGGCGACAGGAGACAGAGACGGTAGTCACCGAGCTCGTCGCGAAAGCGTTCGAGAACGATCGTTCGATCGTCGGGGACTACTCCGCTGGCGCGGCGCTGGTCGGCAAGATAGGCAATCAGGCTCTCGGCGGTCGACTCGTCGAGACTGTGCTCGGCGACCAGCTTGTTCTTCGCCTCGAGCGGAGTTGCGGCAAGGATTTCCCGGGTAAGGCGGCCAATAGCCAGTCCCAGGGCGAGCGGTCGCGGCGGGCGGTCTGCCTTCCAGAAGGGCATGCGTCCTGGTTCTCCGGTGGCGGGAACCACCAGCACGCGGTCGCGAGTTATCTCGACGATCCTCCAGCTCGAGGCACCGAGAACGAATACGTCACCGACATGGCTCTCGAGAACCATCTCCTCGTCGAGCTCTCCCACTCGCTGGCTGGTGGGTCGGCTGCGGCCGTGCCCATGCCCATGCCCGTGCCCGTGCCCGCCGTCGATGCTGGCTGTTCCGGCTGGCACGAGAAACACCCCGAAAAGCCCTTGGTCGGGAATCGTCCCGGCATTGGCCACCACGAGGGCGCGTGTTCCTTCTCGGGCGCGCACGGTGCCGTGCCGTCGATCCCAGACCAGACGCGGACGGAGATCGGCAAATCGTTCCGAGGAGTATCGCCCTGCGAGCATGTCCAGCACCCCTTCGAGCTGAGCTCGGCTCAGGCCGGCATACGGGGCGGCGCGGCACACCAGCTCGTCCAAGTCGTCGACGCGGCGCGGCCCATCGAGGACCATCGACACCAGCTGCTGGCTCAGTACGTCGAGAGGGCAGCGCGGCACTTCGATTGGTTCCACCTCGCCGGCTTGCATGGCTCGAGTGATGGCTGCCATGGAGAGCAGGTCGCCGCGGTATTTCGGTATCAGCACTCCATGGGAGACTGCTCCTGCCTGGTGGCTGCCTCGACCAATTCGCTGCACGCCGCTCGCGACCGACGGAGGAGCTTCGATCTGGATCACCAGATCGACTGCTCCCATGTCGATCCCCAGCTCCAGCGTCGAAGTGGCCACGAGCGCTGGCAAGCGTCCGGCTTTCAGCAGCTCCTCGAGGATCAGGCGTTGCTCGCGCGCGATCGAGCCGTGGTGAGCGCGGACGATTTCCTCGCCGGCAAGATCGTTCAACGCCGCGGCCAGCCGTTCGGCCAGCCGGCGGCTGTTCACGAAGATGATGGTCGAGCGATGAGATCGGACGAGCTCGAGTAGCCTGGGGTGGATTGCCTGCCAGACAGACTGCCGTCGACTCGCTGACGGGATGGCGCCGATCTCGTCGCTGCCAGGGCGTGCCATTTCCGCCACGGGTACTTCGACACGCAGCTCCAGCCGCTTTCGCTCTGGAGCAGCGACAACGGCAACAGGTCGTGGCCGCCACTGCCCGTCGATTGCTCGGCAGCCACCGCCGAGAAACCTGGCGACTTCGTCGAGGGGACGGGCCGTGGCCGAAAGGCCAATTCGTTGTGGCTCCCCACCGGCGATCTCGGCGACTCGTTCGATCGAGAGTGCCAGATGAGCTCCACGCTTGGACCCTGCCAGTGCATGGATCTCGTCGAGAATCACAACCTGCACGCCGGAGAGCAAGGCGCGGGCGCGGCTGGAGAGAATGAGGAACAGAGATTCCGGAGTGGTGATCAGCACATCGGGTGGGCGTCTGGCCATCAGCCGACGTTCGGCAGCGGGCGTGTCACCTGATCGAACGGCTATTACCGGCGAGAAACACTTCTCACCGCGCTCGCCTGCGGCCTGGAGAATTCCGGCCAAGGGCGCGCGCAGATTGCGCTCGACATCAATGGCAAGTGCCTTGAGGGGTGACACGTAGAGAATGCGGCACCGGCGCGCAGGGGATGGCGGTGGCTCGAACATGAGCTTCTCGAGCGCCGTCAGGAAAGCGGCCAGCGTCTTGCCGGATCCGGTGGGAGCCGCGAGCAGGGTAGACTTGCCTGCGAGGATTGGGGGCCAGGCCAACTCTTGGGCACTGGTGGGGCTGGCAAAGGACTCGCGAAACCAGGCTTGAACCGCCGGATGGAAGCCCGCCAGAACGTGGCGATCTCGACCCGACGCTACATCGCTACCTTGCTCGACGCCAGTCATCGTCTAGTATGAGCTCCCCGAGATAGTATGAGCTCCCCGAAAGCAGAGGGCCGGCGGTTGCCGGTGCCGAAGACAAGGCACGTTACCCACAGATTCTGTTGGGGAGCCGGTTTTTTTCGTCCAATGGCAGGCGGCCATTCGTTACCCTCAGTGAGAGCCTATATTCTAATGCCAGAGTCTCATATGACCGTTGAGCCACTTTCAGGTCAAGACGACTGGCTGGCTCGTTTTCACGCTGGCGAACGGAGGGTCATGGAGGAGTGCTACCGGGAGCATTTCGGTATCGTCGACGGCGCAGTCGGGCAAATGCTCTCGGCGGCCGACCAATAGCCATGCGCTGCCCTGGAGTCAACACTATTCCCTGGGTTTCCGTCGCTGCTGTTTTCGCGCTCGCCTCTGCAACGCCCGCGCTCGCCCAGGAGCGTGCTACGAAGAAGGCGCCAGCGCCGGAATACTCCTCGGCTTCGGCACCCGGGGTCGCGAGTGACGATGCGTCTCCAGCCGTATTCGCCCTGGTCGTCGGAACCAATCGACGACAAGGAATTCGTGATTGCGGCCACGCCTCAGAGCGTGGAGCTGGCCGCTCTCTCGCCAACTGACAGGAACACCGGCTGAAGATGGAGTCGGGCGGGCTGATCTTGGCGAAAGTGCTGCGTTTCCTGGGTGAACAGACGATGCCTCTGTGGAAACGATCCGCCCGTTGGCGTCTGCATGGACGCACCATGGCAAGGACCCG
>JAZDLZ010000571.1:0-4565 GCA_043801535.1 Pseudomonadota bacterium | reverse complement strand
GCCGATAGCCGCTCTCATCAAGCCGCAATTCGAGGTGGGGAGAGGCGAGGTTGGCAAAGGAGGCGTGGTGCGTGAACAGGCCAAGCGTCTGGCAGTCGTGGAGACAATCTGTGAGTGGGCAGCCGCGCACGGATTCACCGTCGCCGGAACGGTCGAATCGCCGGTACGGGGGCCGGCCGGAAACATCGAGTATTTCGTGCTACTGTGGACCACGTCATGAAGACCCTCCTTACCGGCGCAGCCGGGTTCATTGGCTCCCACCTTGCAGAGCGCTTGCTCGAGGAAGGACACGAGGTCACCGGCCTCGACAACTTCGACTCCTTCTTGTATCCGGCGGCGATCAAGGAGAAGAACGTCGCCGGGCTTGCGTGCCACCCGCGCTTCGAGCTGGCGCGCGGCGACCTTCTCGACGGCAAGCTGGTGAGCGCACTGTGTCAAGGCAAGGATCTCGTCGTGCACCTTGCTGCCCTGGCCGGAGTTCGGCCTTCGTTGCTCGATCCTCCTCGCTATGCCCGAGTGAACGTCGAGGGCACGGTCAATGTGCTCGAGGGATGCCGCCTGGCCGGAGCAAGTCGACTGGTCTTCGCCTCCTCTTCGTCCGTCTACGGCGCGCGCGGGGGCGTATCCTCGGACAAACAGGAAGGTCGGCCGCCGGTGGCTGCCTTCTGCGAGGACGATCCGTGTCTTTCGCCAGCGTCTCCCTATGCGGCGACCAAACGTGCTGGCGAGCTGCTGTGCTCGAATTACCGCGACCTCTTCGCGATCGGCATATCGTCGTTGCGTTTCTTTACCGTCTATGGCCCGCGGCAGCGACCAGAGATGGCCATCCACAAATTCACCAGGCAGATCCACCAACACCAGGCCATCACGCTCTTTGGCGACGGCGGCAGCGCCCGCGACTACACGTACATCGACGACATCGTCGACGGAGCCTATGCCGCCTGCCTGAGAGTGACGCCAGGAGACTACCGGATCTACAACCTCGGCGGCTCGCGTACCACGACGCTGCGACGGCTCGTCGAGCTCATTGGCGACGCTCTCGGAATCGAGCCAATCGTCGAGCACGCGCCTGCTCAGCCAGGAGATGTGCCCATCACCTACGCCAACGTCTCGCGCGCCGCCACCGATCTCGGCTACTCTCCGTCGGTCCCGATCGAGGAAGGTATCCGGCGCTTCGTCGCGTGGTACCGAGCGGAACCGCGCGGGTAGCGCGCGGGTAGCGCGCGACAGGAGGGCAGGGAGGGGGGCAGCGACGGCGACGTACTCTTATCTTACTGCCGCCCGACGCCGTAGTAAGTGTAGCCTAGGCTGCGGAGCTCCTGGGGCTCCCAGATGTTTCTGCCGTCGAACATTATCGGCTGGCGCATCAGACTCTTGATTCTGGCGAAGTCGGGACGGCGGAATTCGTGCCACTCGGTGAGTAGCGCGAGGGCGTCGGCGCCTTCGGCAGCCTCGTACATGCCGGGAGCGAGTCTGATCTTGTTGCCGAGCAGGGCTCGTACGTTGTCCATCGCCACCGGATCGTGAGCGCAGACAGACGCGCCCGCCGCGACCAGCCCATCGATCACCGTCAAGGCCGGTGCCTCGCGAATGTCGTCGGTGAGAGGCTTGAAGGCCAGTCCCCAGAGAGCGATGGTGAGTCCCGACAGGTCGTTGCCGAAGTGTCTCTTGATCTTGGTGACGAGAAGACCGCGCTGCCGAGCATTGACCTGGTCGACCGCCGCCACGATTGAAAGGGGCATTCCCGCTTCCAGCCCAGTGCGAAGGAGTGCCTTGACGTCCTTGGGAAAGCAGCTGCCGCCATAGCCAACGCCGGGGAAGAGAAACCTCGACCCGATGCGCGGATCGCCGCCCAGCCCCTTGCGTACCTGCTCGATGTCGGCGCCGACGAGCTCTGCCAGGTTCGCCATCTCGTTCATGAACGAGATGCGGGTGGCCAAGAGCGCGTTGGCAGCATACTTGGCCAGCTCGGCGGAGCGGATGCTCATGAAGAGGAGGCGATCGCGAGTGCGCACTAACGGCGCGTACAGGAGGCGCAGCAGCTCGCGCGCCCGGTCGTCGTCGGTGCCGATGATCACGCGATCCGGCTTCATGAAGTCGTTGACGGCATCGCCTTCCTTCAGGAACTCCGGATTGGAGACGACCGCCACGGGATGGGCAGAATTGGCGCGAACAGCATCCCGCACCTTGTCGGCGGTTCCTACTGGCACGGTGCTCTTGTTGACGATCACCGTGTAGCCGGTCATGGCTTTGCCGATGGTCTCCGCGGCAGCGAGCACCGCCGAGAGATCTGCCGAGCCGTCTTGTCCCGGCGGCGTTCCTACCGCAACGAACACGATCTCTGCCCGGTTGGCCACCGCGCTGGCGAGGTCCGACGAGAAGCGCAGCCGACCGGCTTTCACGTTGCGGGCGACCAAGGAGTCTAGCCCAGGCTCGTAGATTGGAATCTTGCCAGCCTGGAGCGCGGCGATTTTCTCGCAGTCGATGTCAACACAGATGACGTCGTTGCCGAAGTCAGAAAATCCGGCTCCAGCAACGAGCCCGACGTATCCAGTTCCTACTACTACCAAGCGCATGGCGCGCAATATAGCACGTGGTAGTCTTGCCACCAGTGCGGATCCTGGTCGCTCCTCTCGAAGCAACCGCCCTTGACGACGCCAAGAATGTGCTGGCGCGCGCTTCCCGATTCTTGCCGGCAGCCACGGTGGCCGCCGAGAAGCTATTCGGCCGCTATCCGCAGGCGGTACCCGGCGTCACGGTCGGAGCGTGGCTCGCCGTCGAGAACACCTCCGTAGCCAGGAGACTGCCGCTAGTAGGAGTGATGGCGGCCGCCGGATCGTGGATTCGTTTGCTGGCCGTCGATCCATCGAGTCGTGGCCAAGGCATTGGCACTGCCTTGCTTGCCGAGGCAGCTCGCATCGCCAAGTGCTCCTCGACCGGGACAGCGCGGCTGCGTACCGGGGATCAGCCCGGGAATTACTTGGCACCGGGCGTCGACGATCGGGACGAGGCAACTATCGACTGGCTACTGCGCCGCGGCTTTCGGGTCGTCGGAGAGAATCACAACATGTCGGTCCCGTTGCGGAAAAACGAGCTGGTTTCTCGGCAGCGAAGCGACGAGATGGACAGGGCGTTGCGGGCATCTGGCTACCAGATCAGGCGGGCGCAAGTCCCCGAGACACACCAGTTGGCTGCCTGGGTGCGAGGGTGTTTTTCCGAAGCCTGGGCGTTCGAGGTGGAACGCGCGCTCGCCAACGGACCGCATCCAGGAGTACATGTTGCTCTCGCAGGTGAGGCGTACGTTGCTTTTGCCGCCCACGACGGTAACAACCAGGGCCTGGGTTGGTTCGGTCCAGCCGGTACTCTGGCCGAGCACCGTGGACGCGGCATAGGCCAGGCGCTCCTGCTGCGCTGTCTCCTCGACGTCGCCGGCGCTGATGTCGAGACCGGCACGATCGCCTGGATCGGCCCGCTCGAGTTCTACCGGCGGACAGTTGGAGCGATTCCCGACCGGCGTTTCCTGGTGCTAGAAAGACAGCTATGACCACGGCAATGATTCTCGCTGCTGGCCTGGGGACGAGGCTCGGCGCCCTGTCTCAGGAGCTGCCCAAGCCACTCTTGCCAGTAGTCGACGTTCCGCTGATTCGCTACCCAATAGCTCTGTTGGTCGGTCACGGCATTCGCGACATCGTCATCAACCTGCACCATCTGGGACAGCTGATCGAGGAAACGCTGGGCGACGGGGAATCGTCCGGAGCACGCATCAGCTACTCGCCCGAGGCACGGATTCTCGGTACCGGCGGAGGCATCCGCCATGCCCTGCCGCGTCTCGGCTCCGGCAACGAGCCTTTCGTAGTCATCAACGGCAAGGTCGTCGTCGATCTCGATCTCGACGAGGTTCTGGCAGCCCACCGCGCTTCGGGTGCGCTTGCCACGCTGGTAGTCAGGCCGGAGCCTCACGCCGAACGCTGGGGAGCCATCGATGCTCCCGAGGGTGGCGGGCTGATTCGTGGTTTGCTGCGGCAGGGCTCTTTCATGTTCACCGGGATCCACGTCCTCGAGCCTTCTCTCGTCGCCAGGTTCCCAGACGATGGCCAGGCACGCTGCATTGTGCGCGACGGCTACGTCCCCTGGCTCGCGGCCGGCATACCGCTCAACGCCTACGTGGCTCGCGGCTACTTCATGGAGCACTCGACTCCAGGGCGCTACCTGGCTGGCAACATCAAGGTTCTTCGCGGCGAGGCCCAGGTCGGCGCGGTTGGTGCTCCCATTGGTGCTCCAGGTGCGGTTGGCCGTCGAGGACCTTGTCCGAGGTCCTGGGTACATCCCACTGCCACAATCGACGCCTCGGCGACGGTCGTTCCGCCGAGCTGGATTGGCGCCGGCGCCCGCATCGATGCTGGCGCGCTGGTCGGTCCCGACGTGGTGATCGGTAGTGATGCCTGCGTCGCAGCAGGGGTAGCCGTTGCAGGAACGGTGGTCTGGCGAGGGGCAACGGTGCGGACGAGCGTCAGTGGTGCAATCGTTACGGCGTCGCAGGTGCTGCCGATGGCGCTGGCGGAGAA
>JAZDLZ010000568.1:0-3052 GCA_043801535.1 Pseudomonadota bacterium | reverse complement strand
GCGCAGCATGCGGACCGCCGCGGTCTCGGTATCGTAGAGGTAGACGGTTTGATCGGCGCAGGTTGCCGCCAGCGATTTGCCGTCGGCGGAGAAAGCTATCCAGCTGACGTAGTTGCCGAGCTCGCGCCTCCAGACGAGTGGGCTGCGAGACAGTTGCCACCACAACGCCCGGCCGAGTGGTGAGTCCTGGATTTCCAGCGATCCGCGCAGCTTCGCCCTGGCCTCCAAGAATTCTCCCCGGCCCCACGCCGCTCTCGCCCCTTCGCGTTGCGCCTCGGCATGCCTGGCCACTGCCTGGCGGCGCTGGGCATCCGCGCGATCGCGCTCGACTCCCATTTGCCGAGCGACCAGCGCCGAAGCCACCGCAATGCCGGCCAACGCCAGCATGCCGGCGGTCGCCAGCAGTTTCTTGCGACGCTGGAGTCGCCGTTCCTTGCGGGCTCCGGCTTCCACGAAGGCGTTGATGTCGCCGCCAACTCTGGTCGAGCAGCGGCTCAACATGCGGCGGGCTTCGCGAAGCGCCTCACCCTGCCACACCTCCTCTTCGCGGCGACCGCGCTTTTCCCACAGCTCTACTGCCTGTCCGATCTCGGCGAGAAACGCCAGCTCCTCGTGACTCTCTTCGATCCAGCGCGCCAGCTTGCTCCAGCTTCGTACCAGCGACTCGTGAACCAGCTCGATTACCGCTTCGCCGCGCTCTTCGGTCCGTCCTTTGCGAACCGTGAGAAGACGTGCCTGGGTCAGTCTGGTCAGCACCTCGTCGGCGCCGCGTCCGAGTCCTTCCAGGGCAGCGGAAACCGGCAGCACCCGTCTGGTGCCATCTGCGGTTACCAGACGGAGAAGCAACTCGCGAGCGAGCCGCACCTGGGCGGGAGACAGCGCTTCCAGAACCCCATCGGCGTGCTCGGCCAAGGCGCCGGCAACTCCACCCATCGATTGATACGTCGAGCGGAGAATGACCCGCCGGTTGCGATCCCGGCGATCCCACAGCATGCGACAGGCAAACTGGAGGAGCGGCAGGCAGGCAGGCTCGCCGCGCACCGAGTCGATCATGTCGTGTACGAGAGTCGGGTCGTCATAGTCGTAGCCTACCGATTCGAGCGGTTTGACCAATACCTCCTCGAGCATTTCCGGGCCAGGCCGGCGGACCACTACCACTCTGCTCAGCGCGTCACCGACCTCGATCCCTTCTGCCACTTTGCCGAGGAAGTCGTCGCGGATGGTGAACACGACCCGGATCGGACTTTGCGGATCGTCGGCAGCAGTACAGATCGCCTGCATGAATCGGCGGCGCACCTCGTCGTCCTTGACCAAGGTGTAGACCTCTTCGAGCTGATCGACGAACAGGAGAATTCGGCTGTTCTCCTCCTCTGCGTATTCGTGGAGCACGACATTGAGGAGCCGCGGCTGCTCGAAGAGCTGGACTGCAAGATGGCTGGCCGGGATTGCCGGGATTGGTAGCGGCAGCTCGCCGGCGTTCGCCGTGGGAACCGCCGTCATCTCCGCAGCCTCGGCAGCGTCGGCCAGCGCGTCGAGCACCCGGTCTCGCACGTCGGCGGTCGCCATGCTCCTGGTGGCGTGCTCTTCTCTGGCCACCGTCTCGCCTCGTTCCAGGCGGGCGGCGAGGGTCGCGAACGGCTCGTTGCCAGGGCGGAGTTGGAGCACGATCCACGATCCCTGCTCGCGTAGACGCGGGATCACTCCTGCCTGGAGCAGCGAGCTCTTGCCGGCCCCGGACGGACCGACCATTGGCACCACTGGCTGCTCGCGGATCGTCTCGAGGAATGCCGCCACCTCGGCGTCACGGCCGAAAAAGACGTCGCTGTGGCGTTCGGCAAAGGGGAAAAGCCCGCGGAAGGGACTCTGCTCCTCGGAGAGTTTCTGCTTGCTGCCGGCGAGAAGCTGCTCGAAGACAGTGACGACCTCGGAGGCAGCGGGCCGCAGGCTCGCGTCCTTTTCCAGACACCTGGCCACGGTCTCGGCGATTCCCGGGGGCAGGATCTGCATGCTCTGGAGCGGCAGAACCGGCAGGGAGGAGCAGATTTTGGCCTGAAGCTCGTCGATGCTCGCCGTCTGGAAAGGTCGTTTTCCTGCCAGAAGCTCGTAGAGGATCACTCCGAGCGCCCAGACATCGGCGGTATCGGTGCCTTCCTCTCCGAGCCATCTCTCGGGTGCCATGTAGGCTGGCGTGCCGTAGATACTGCCAGCGAGAGTGATGCAGGTCGAGGCCCCCTCGGTAGGACTGTTGTCGTCGGGAGCGTTGTCACCGAGCCGGACGCAATCACCGAGGGGAGCGTTGTCACCGAGGGGAGCGCTGGCCGGCGTTTCGCTGCCGCCAGACCTGGCCTTTCTCCCCGCGGTCGGGCTCATGACCTTCGCCAGGCCAAAATCGAGAACGCGCGGCCGGCCGTCCCTGGCCATGAGCACGTTCTCCGGCTTCAGGTCGCGATGCAGGACTCGATGGCGGTGGGCTTCGGCCAAAGCGCGGGCTATCGCCAGGCCAATGCGCATCGATTCCTTTGCGCCTGGTCGTTCTTCGTCCATGCGCTGGCGCAAGGTCTGTCCTTCGAGATACTCGAGCGCCAGGTACAGGCGGCCATCGTATTCACCGACGGTGTAGATGCTGACCATGTTGGGATGACTGAACGTGGCGGTGACCTGCGCCTCGCGCAGCAAGCGAGCTTTCGCTTCGTCGCCGTCCTCTGCCCCGGGTCGAATAACCTTGAGCGCCACTCGCCGTCCAAGCTTGGTATCCCTGGCCAGGTAGACTTCGCCCATGCCCCCGTGACCGAGCAGGCGGATCACCTTGAAGTGATCCACCAAGGTGTCGGGCGGAAGCATTGCCGTCCCAGGAGACATTGCCCGGAATCCTACCGGATTTGCCGGCGCTGCCATAGGGTCTCCCTAAAACGGGGTGTGATCGTTGCTCGTTGGTCCCCGTCGATGGCGGCGAAACCAGAGCGTCAGCGATACCCGACGTGGACGTATCTCGGTCGGATGGACATGACAAGGCACCCGAGGGAGCGCAGGCCGTTCTCGGTCTTTGGTCCTC
>JAZDLZ010000524.1:0-3832 GCA_043801535.1 Pseudomonadota bacterium | reverse complement strand
ACCAAAGACCGAGAACGGCCTGCGCTCCCTCGGGTGCCTTGTCATGTCCATCCGACCGAGACACGTCCACGTCGGGTATCGCTGACGCTCTGGTTTCGCCGCCATCGACGGGGACCAACGAGCAACGATCACACCCGGTCAGGGGTACTTCTCGATTATCGACAACAGGGATTCGAGCTGGATTGGCTTTTGCAAAAAGCCTGCCGCCCCGATCGATACAGCCTTTTTTCTCGCCTCTCGATCGGCGGAGATGATAACGACCGGAATGCTGGCCAGAGCTTCATCTCGGAGTTGTTCGGTACGGAATTCCCAGCCGTTCATGATCGGCATCATCAGGTCCAGGAGAATCAGCCTGGGCCGCAGGGATGACCGCAGGTGATCGAATGCCTCTTTGCCATTGGCTGCGGCAACGACATGATGTCCCTCGTCCTGAAGCACCTGGCACAGCGCTTCGCGGATATCCGAGTCATCGTCCACTACCAGGATTGGTCTGCTTGCTTGCATGCTCGGGGAACGAGCCTACCTGCTTCCTCGTAGCTGGGCAACCAGATATTAGCTCACTTTTTTCGAGGACGTGGAATGGGCAGCGAATCGAGCCAATTCGACAATGTACGGCGGGAAACCCCCAACGCTTCGGCAGCCTTGGTTTGGTTGCCGCCATATTTGTTGAGCGTTGCGGCAACTCGCCGGTAGTTGGCACGAATGGGACGGCGCCTGCCACGTTGCGCCCGCTGTGCTGCGTTGGTTGCTGGCTGCTCGGGAGCTCGCCGCCACACCAGCTCGGGAAGGTGGCTTGGCATTACCTCGTTTCCGTCGCAGCACAGCGCCGCGTGCCTCATGGCATTGCGTAGCTCGGGAAGGTTGTCGGGCCAATGGTAGCTCAGCAGCGCTTCCATCGCCTGCCCCGAGATGGCTGGAACTGTGCTGCGGAGTTGGCCTCGACACGCATCGGTCAGAAACACCTCGGCCCACTCCCCGATCTCCTGTTTGCGGCGGCGAAGCGCGGGAACGACGACTGAGAATCCGTTCAGCTCGCAGAAGAGCTGTCGATTGAAGGATCCTTCGGCCAGAGCTGCGCCAGCATCGTTGCTTGCGGAGGCAATGATGCGTACATCGATTGGTCGTGGCTGGCGCCCGCCAATGCGCCACGATGCTTCTTCTTGCACCGCCCGGAGGAGCCTTGCCTGGACTCTCGACGAAAGATACATGATTTCCTCGAGAAAAACCGTTCCACCCGAGCCGACTTCGAGCAGTCCGGGGTGGCATTTTCTCGTGGCCTGCTTCTTGGCGGAAACACCTTCGTTGCCGAAAAGGCTGCTCTCTAGCGCATCCTCGTCAATACCAGAGCAGGACAGTCCCACGAATGGGCCGTCGCTTCGTCGAGAACAACGATGAATCATCTCTGCCACCGCGCCCTTGCCAACACCAGGCTCGCCGAGCAGAAGGACATTGAAGTCACTGGCTGCCACCCGTTCCAGTAGACCGAGCAGCGAGGTCGTTCTTGGGCCGCTACTTCGCACCGACGTCAAGCGCGCTGGTCGGACTGCGCTCCGAGCAGCAGTCGCGGCGCCCGCATCAGCTCCGGCGGCGGCGGCGGCAGCAGACCTGGAGTCAAGAGCGGCGGAGACAGTGGCGGCAGTGGCAGTGGAAACAGTTGTGACGGAATCGGTAGCATTGGCAGCGGAATCGGCAGTGGTGCCAGTGGTAGCAGCAGCGCCTGCGGGAAACGCGGTCGAGAGCTCGGCGTCGGTGAGGGTAGACGCGGGAAAGGTAGCCATCGCAGTGGCAGTAGCCGCAAAGAGATCGTCTGGTCTGCTTCCGTCGCCAGGGTAGCAGGCGAGACCGCTGCGAACCGGGCTTCCCGCCTGCACCAGCGAGTCGACAATCCTGGCTGCCGCGGAGACAGCCTGGTCTTCGCTAACATTGATCAGGAGTATTTCGTAGGCACTGGGACCATCGACGGCAAGCACATCGGCTCGTCGCAGGAGCAGGGGCAGAGTATCGGCAATGGCAGCGTCGCCGAGCATGCCCTCGATTCGCAGCAGTGCGAAGGAGCTACCACCGCGCTCTACCCGGGCACACTCCTCGGCGACTCGCTCGCGCAGATAGGAGTGGCCAAGTACCTGCTTGGGAGGCTCCGTACGACCATCGTGACAACCTTGCTGCCGTCGATTCATTGGACCTGGACTCTGATTGAATGATTGATTCGTTGCTTGTGGGTGAGTGTCTGTTGCCATTGTCCACTGCCACGTTCCTGGCGAAAGGCAATGGCACTGCTGCTACAATACCGCGCTCCATGAGCTACCGGTACATCAAGTATCAGCTTCGGGTCGAGGCTGTCTGGATCACTCTCAATCGTCCAGAAGTCCACAATGCGCTCAATCAGCAAATGCTAGAGGAGCTAGGCGACGCGATCAGGCGGGGAGATGGTGAGAGCGCTGCCAGCATGGTGATTACCGGCGCTGGCGACTCTGCCTTCTGCTCCGGTGGCGACGTCCTCGAAATGCGCGACTTCGATCCGGCGATCGGACGGGCGTTCCTGGCCTGCTTTGCCGACGCGATCAAGAGCATTCGCATGGCAGGAAAGCCAGTAATCGCTCGCATAGACGGATTCTGCCTTGGCGGCGGCAATGAGCTGAATCTTTCGTGTGACCTGTCGATTGCATCGGAGCGTTCGATCTTCGGCCAAGTCGGAGCACGGGTAGGGGGGGTTCCCGTGGTCGGGGCAACCGAGCTTCTGCCCGGCACTGTTGGCGAGAAGAAAGCCAAGGAGATCGTCTTTCTGTGCCAGCGCTACACGGCCGCCGATGCCGTGCACATGGGGCTAGTCAACCGGGTCGTTCCCTACGAGGATCTCGACCGCGTCGTTGGTGAGTGGACTTCGCGGATTGCCGGCGTGAGTCCTCAGGCGCTGCGAGTAACCAAACGGTGTCTGAACCGTCGTACCGACGGCATCCTTCCGTCGAGCGAGCAACTGGACGAGATAGCGACGATCTACGGTACCGAGGAGTACCGCGAGGGCATGAGTGCTTTTCTCGAGAAACGTCGCCCGGATTTCCGCCGGTTCCGTCCTTCCCAGCGTGGGAGCTAGCGCGGATGGGACGGGATGCCATACCTTCTTGCTGCCGGTTCGCCGCCTTCTCCACCGATCTCGGCTGGTGCGCCATTGCCTGGAGCAAGGACGGCGTCGTCGCAATCAAGCTGCCCGAGGACACTGAGGAGCAGGCCATCGAGCGACTCCTCGCTGACGCTCCTTTTGCGAGCCCCGGTAGACCGACAGCGCTGATCGGCCAAGTCATCGCCGCATTTCGCCGGCATCTTGCTGGCGCACCGCAAGACTACGGTTTTGTTCCGCTCGACCTGCGAGGGATTCGTGGCTTCCGTCGCCAAGTATTCGAGGCAGCGCGCCAGCTACCTCTTGGTGGTACCGTGAGTTATGGCGAGCTCGGGACGCTGGCCGGAAGCCCACGTGCTGCTCGTGCTGTCGGCCAGGCCATGGCACGAAACCGGTTTCCACTGGTGATTCCCTGTCATCGAGTAGTCGCCAGCAATGGCCTGGGGGGCTTCTCTGGCAGCGGAGGTCTGAAGCTGAAGAAGCTGTTGCTGGCGTTCGAGCAGTCAGGCGCCGTCGCAGAATAGACACCGACGAGATTGTGACGGGATTGGGCATTTCGCTGCCATGGCGGAACCTTGATCCGGCGCTAGCGCGCCTCAAGACCACCCCTCCGCCCCTCCTCTCCGAGGAGGGGAACCGCGGCGCATCATCTCCCGGGCGACCACCAAATTGGTGCAGCGCCGCGACTCGCTCCGCGCGGCGAAGCCGCGGCTGCGC
>JAZDLZ010000517.1:0-4275 GCA_043801535.1 Pseudomonadota bacterium | reverse complement strand
GTGGAGGGCGCGATGAATAGCGGACGACAGGTCAAGGACGGTGAGGATCTGGCTACCACTGGCATTGCTGTCGACGACGTCATCGGTTTCATCGACGACAGCGCCGGGGCAGACCAGGCCGAGGTGCGTGAGAGTAGGGGTGAGATTGGCCGATCTCTAGTCGAGGCATGGCTTCGAGCTATCGCCGAGCCAGAAGACGCGAGCATCGGGGAAGTCGTTGGCTGGCGAGCCGCCGCTCTGGGGAGGCGGGCGGCGGAGCTCGGCATGGCGGTGACAAGTGTCGTCAGAGTAGGCCACTTGCTAACTGGCGCCGTGGCCGAGGCGGTCGAGGACCGGGGATCGCAGAGCGCACCGGAACGGCGACGTCTCCGCAGGTTGGCGAACGGTGTCTTGACGTCCTTGGTTGAGGCGCACGCCAGCGCCATGAGCGAGCGATGGGATCGCTGGCTGTCGTTTTACGTGCACGAGCTGCGCAACCCTTTGAATACGATGGTGAATGCTGTCTGGCTGCTACGTACCACCGACCGAGGACCAAAGACCCAGCGGGTTTGCGACATTGCTGACCGCGCTGCGAAGAAGCTCGAAGGCATCATCAGAGACCTGAGGGGGTTGGAGAAGACTGTGCTCTCGTCTGCCTCCTGACCAAGGCATTGGGGCTAGGTGGCTTCGAGTCGGGCGATTTCCTGGGCAGCTCGGATGCTGGAAATGCGACCGGCAGCGAGATCGGCGAGTATCCGATCGGCTCGACGTCGGCGGCGAACCGAGGCAAGATGATCGATTGCCCGGCGTACCCGGGCACGGATGAAGGCAAAGACGGACGCTGCCGCCATGCCGTGGGGTCGGGATGCCGTACGGAGCCCGGAATGGTTGCGGCGGAGCTGCGTTGTGGCCTGCTCCTCCAGCGGACGGGGTGGTCTGCTCGGTGCTGCAAGATCGGCGACGATTGTTCGAGCTCTTTCGGCTTCGGCGAAAAGGTAGACCAGGCGCAGGCCGGGTCCCTTGATGTTTTGAGCTCCCATGATGTCTACCAGTGCGCCAGGGGGAGACGATCTGGCCAGAAAGTCGCGGATGCTGTCGGCGGTCCCGGCGGGCTCGGGCGGGACCACGAGCGCTTCCTGAAAGAGATCGCCAACAATCCTCATTGCCAAATCCCTGTTGTCGGTCAGTTGGAGCGATGCAGCGACCCGGCGCCGGGTCAAGGATTGGGCGGCGAATCGGGCGAATTCGTCGGCGTCGGCGCAGGCCATGCCCAGGCTTTGTAGAGCGCTGCTGAGCGCCTCTTTTGCGCCAGAACGATCGATCGCTGCTCGCGCTACCAAGGGGAGCTCTGGACCGCGCGCAGCCAGGGCGACAGTCAGAGCCTCCTTTAGCCCGGGCCAGCCAGGTAGCTCGCCGGCTCGCGGGAAGCTGATTCCCGCAAGCCAAGCAGTGATTTCGGCGACGGCTGCCATTGGCGTTGCCTCGCCAGCTTTCAGGTGTGCGGCGTAGGCCACGATCCCTGCCAGCCCAAGCTGGCCAAGCCTTGCCTCGAGCGCATTCGTGATCGCGCGCCGCAGATAGGAAACGCCGGATCCGATTAGCAGGTATTGGTGCGCGGCCATGTCCTCGACTATCGCGTCGGCAAAGACCAGCGACCTGGCGGCCCGATCAGCTCGGTTGTTGATCATGACCACGATGACTCGTCCCGGTTCGCTGTCGGCATCGTGAGCATCGAAACCAGTGCGACGCCAGTTGCCCACTGCCGAGGCCCGTTCGTTTGCCGACATGCCGTTGGTGAGACGCAGTCGGCGGCCAAGAACGGGAATGGGACCGTAGGTTTTCAATCCTCCGATGTCGGGAAGCACGTTGTCGGCCATCTCCGCCAGCGCCACATCAGCGTCGATTCCAAGCTTCTCTGCCAGTGCCAGTACGAGGGCTATGTTGCGCGGGTGCTCTTGGTACGGAAAGCGATCCAGCATGTCCTGGGGCAGCAAGTCTCCCGCATGACGTTCGACCACGCAGATTCGCGTCCTCAGTGCGCGAGACCGTTCTTTCAGCACCGGCAGCATCTGTTCTTCGGCGGTCACCAGCTCCGAGTCCTGCGGAACGAAGCGAGATATGACCCGCGATACATCCAAACCGGTCGGACCCTGGATGTCTTCGTGATCGGGGTAGGCATTGGTTATCGTCGAGAGATCGTCTCGCATCCATTGACGCTGAAGCATCTCCACGTAGGAGGGCTTGAGCGCCATGCACTCCCACAGGAGCACTTGTGGTCGGCGAATGGCAGCAAAGCGGAGAACGTCGCGCTGTTCCCAGATGGTTGCTTTCTCGTAGGGACGGAAGATCGCCAGCTCACGGAGTGGCGACCCTGGAATGCCGAGCAGTATCGTGGCCTCGCAACCGGTGGTTTTGCAGAGCACTTCGTAGCCGAGCGCATGGAATAGGCCAGCCTTCAGTCGTTCGACCCCACTTTTACCTCTTGTTCCCCAGCCACCCACCACCAGGGGAATCATCCGGCGCCAAGAGCGGATCTCGCTCCTGGTGATCAGCGAGCGTCCGAGGAGAAAGACAAGAACGCCGGCCACGAAGGCTATCAATTCGCGGTAACTTCCACCGTTTCTGGATAGAGTGCTCAACATCTCCAGCGCAGGTCCAAGCAGCGACGATAGAGATGGCATGGCTAGAGAAGGCACGCAGGATCCCAGGCCGGCAAAGCCGAACCCAAACAGGTGATCGTTGCCATCGTGGTTGTTGCCGTTGCACCCAGCGATGCACCCAGCGTTACGCTCGGGAATGAGCTCCAGAATGTGATCCGGTACGGACAGTCCGTGGTAGGGGACGAAGGCGACGGCAAAGCCGAGGCGGGTCACTGCGCGCAAATAGGCCTCTCGATCCCCGGCTTCGCCAGCCTCGCCAGCGTGGAGCGATCGGAGGCGCAGCAACGCGAGCTCGGCATAGCGAGTGGTGAGAGCCGTTCTGGCGCGGAGGCGGGCAGGAGCCGCTGGTGGAGGCTCGATCACCGTGCGACCGTGCTCGCTGAACAAATCGGCGCGCACTCCGGTCGTTGCCACACCGAGCAGATCGTCGACCAGTGGCAGATACGGCGCCCAGCCACCTTCGGCTGCGACGAAGACCCTTTCGCCTGGGACGCGAGTGCGAGAGACTTCCGCCAGACAGCCCGAGTGAGCTCGTAGAGGAGAATCGAGCGCTCGTCCGACGGTGTGCAGATGACCTTGGCGTTTGCTCGCGATGGGATGGGTGAGCTCATACCATATCCGCCACGCTTTTCGGGTCAGTCGCTCGCCGCGCCGCAGTCGCAGCACTGCAGGCTGTTCGCGCCACGCCTCGATACCAAAGTCGTGCTGCGTCAACCCTGCTAGCGTTCGTCCAATCAGCGAATCGCTGGCAGGGTAGGGGAGTCCGACGAGACCAGTCCATCCTTCTGGCTGTCCTTCGAGGCTGCTTTCAAGCGATCTGCGCAGGATGACGAGCTCTGGCTGGGCACTGGCGCGAGCCCGCTCAGCCGCCCGCGCGATGGCGTTGGCCAAATATGCTGGTTTTCCTGCATCCCCTCGAGCGGCATCGAGCGCTCCGACCAAGACGGCGACCGACGCATTCGCCGAGACGCTCCCCAGGATGCTCGAGGACAGCCCGTCAGGCGATGAGTCGACCTCCATTCCTTGCGCGAATGGCGATTGGGCCGTCCGCCGTCGCCGACTTGGGGCTGGCCAGTTGGGAGGTTGCCAGCGGGGTCCCGCCCGACCGTGGTGCCGTCGGAGATCGCCAGCATCGAGGGTGGATACCAGGCGTTCGTCGTTTTCGCGCACGCCGGTAGTGCCAGCACAGACATCGGCAGCGGCGTCGCAGGCCACCATCCTGGTCAAGGGATTGGGCTCGGAGCGCACCATCCCGGCCAGTGCCATGGCTGCAAAATGGCATTCCGCTTCGCCGGCGCTGCCGCCAGCCCGCGCTCCAAGAACCTGAGCTGCGACTCCGCGTACTCGCGGGCTTGCTTCCTGCCGGGGATCGGCGAGGATCGCGAGAGCCTGTCCGCTGGCGGGATCACGGCAAGTGATGCAGGCGCGGGCAGTCGCCTGGCGAACGTGCTCGCTCGGATCGCGAGCGAAAACGACGAGCGAGCGCGCAGAACCATAGAGCTCCTCGACGAAGACGCGGACGAATCTCGCCCTGACGATGAAGTCGTCGGGTGTTTTTCGAGGAGAGAGCAGGCGAGCGTGGGCGCGTATCCTCGCCAGGCCAACGTCAAGCTTGGCAAGAGCGGTGAGCGCGGCG
>JAZDLZ010000501.1:0-2954 GCA_043801535.1 Pseudomonadota bacterium | reverse complement strand
TGGACTGCAAGGGATTCTTCGAGCGGCTGGTGGAGCTAGTCCTCGAAGGCTTTCTCGGCGACCCGCGCTACGGCGGCAACCGCAATCAGGTCGGTTGGCATTTCGCTCACTTCACTCCATGCTGGTGGTCTCCGCGCCAGCCGAGCGCCGATGGAGACCGTGGAGTATTGGAATAGCACATGCCAAGCAAAGAAGAAGTCGACGTCGTGGTCGTCGGTAGTGGGGCTGGTGGTGCTCCCGTAGCGGCGACGCTGGCCGAAGCGGGGGCTAGTGTGGTGGTGCTGGAGAAGGGTCCCTATTATTCCATCAGGGACTTCGTTCACGACGAGATAGCCATCTGTCGGCGTAACTTCTTCGTACCGTATACCCACGACGACCCCCATACCGAGACGATCGACGAGGGCGACGAGGGCGACGAGGGCGACGACGACGGTGAGACCGGCGACAGCGGCGACGGCGGAAGCAGCGCCAGGCCAACCAGAGAAGGCTGGATTGCCCAGTGCGTTGGCGGCGGAACCGTCCACATGAGCGGTTTCACCTATCGGCTCAAGGAGACCGACTTGCGCCTGGCCAGCATGAGCGGTGGCGCCAGCGGCGCGGATCTGGCGGATTGGCCACTATCCGTCGCCGAGCTCGTTCCCTTCTACGATCTGGCAGAGGCACGCATCGGCGTTTCCGGGAGAGCAGGGATCAATCCCTTCGATCCGCCGCGGCGCCCTTTCCCTCTCCCGCCGCTCCGGCCCCATCCCGCGGCGGCGCTCGTCGACGAAGCGGCAAGATCGCTCGGCCATCATCCTTTCCCCACTCCCCGAGCGATTCTGTCTCGGCCGTATGGTGGCAGGCCAGCCTGCAACATGTGCGGATTCTGCGGCAGCTACGGCTGCGAGAACGGCTCGAAGTCGAGCATGCTGGCCACGTTGCTACCGGACGCCGAACGCACCGGTCGTTGCGAGATCAGAGCGCGAACGATGGTGAGCCGGGTTCTCGTCGACGACGGCGGTCGGGCCCGAGGCGTCGAGTACTTCGACCGCCACGGGGAGACGAGAACGATCGGTGCGAGAGCGGTCTGTCTCGCGGCTACCGCCATCGAGAGCGCCCGCCTCTTGCTCCTCTCGGCGACCAGCCGCCATCCGCACGGCCTGGCCAACAGCAGTGGGCTCGTCGGCAAGAACCTCACGTTCTCCACCTTCGGCAAGGCAACTGCGATCTTCGACCGCCATGCTCTCGAGAGCAAGCTTGGCCGGGCCGGCATGGACAGACCCTTTCTGCTGCGCAGCGTGCAGGACGACTACTGGAACGACAGCGGAGCTCTCCGTTTCCCCAAGGGAGGTACCTATAACTTCATCAAGCAGCATCCCAATCCAATCAGTGCTGCCACCAGGTTGGCCACCGACGAAAAGCCAATCCTGTTCGGCCAAGCACTGAAAGAACGAATGCGGGCCTTCTTCGAGGACGAGACCTGGCTGGAGCTCGAAGTATTCGGTGAGTTCCTGCCCCACAGCGGTTGCTATGTCGATCTGGATCCAACGGTGAAAGACCGCTTCGGCCTTCCCGTGGCCAGGATGCACGTTCGCCATCATCCTCTCGATCGCGAGACCAATATCCAGATGGTCAAGCGCGGCATCGCCATTCTCGAGGCGATGAAGCCTGCTCCCCGCAAGGTGACGCCCTGGACATGGGGATCCACGACCTATCACCTGCAGCACGGAACCTGTCGCTTCGGAACGGATAGCACCCGGTCGGTGCTCGACCGCTGGTGCCAGGCCCACGACGTCAAGAACCTCTACGTTACCGACGGAAGCTTCATGCCCAGCTCCGGCGGAGTGCCGGCAACTCCGACGATCGTCGCCAACAGCTTCCGGGTCGCCCAGCACCTGCGGGAACGATTCGTGCGAAGAGAGATCTGACGAGCAGAGCGAGCTGCGTTCACGTCTGCTGAGCTGTTAGGAGCCGTCGCAGAATAACTTGAACAAAGTATCGGCGATGAGGCGCCCGGATGGCAAGGAGCGAGGAGGGCGCATACTCTCGGGATGTGAGGGGGGGCCCCGTCGAGGTCCCCTCGACGGGGGGGCGGCGAGGGCTCGCAGCCGCCCTACTACCGACGAGCGACGCAGCCAGCCGGGATGGATCGGCGGCGAGACTGTTCGAGTTATTTTGCGACGGCGACTCAGCGCAAGGGGCAAGCTACATGGCCGGCACAGGCCCGCTGCAAGACGGCGGCGATCTCCTCGGCCTGCGCGCGAATGCGTGCTTCGTCGGGACCTTCGATCATTATTCTGGCCTTGGGCTCGGTCCCGCTGTATCTGACGAGCACTCTACCTTCCCGGCCTAGCTCGTTCTCGACTCTTCTCAGAAGCTCTGTCACCCCGTCGAGTTGCTCGAGTGGCCATTTCTCCGCAACCTTGACGTTGACCAGGACTTGGGGAACGCGCTCCATGCACTTGGCAAGCACGCCAAGGGGTTGTTGCTCTTCGAGCATGATGGCCAAGACCGCCAGAGCGGCCACTACCCCGTCACCGGTTGTCATGTGGTCGAGGAAGATCAAATGCCCCGATTGCTCGCCGCCGAAGCTGTACCCTTCTCGACGCATTTCCTCGACCACGTAGCGATCGCCGACCTGGGTTCTGACCAGCCGCACGCCCTGCGCTGCGAACGCCCGCTCGAGGCCGATGTTGGACATGACAGTAGCCACTACCGTGTTCCGGCGAAGCGTGCCTTTTGCACGCATCCTGCTACCACACAAGGCCATGATCGCGTCGCCGTCGACCACTTCACCGTGCTCGTCGCAGATGATCACCCGATCGCCGTCTCCGTCGAGGGCGATTCCGAGATCGGCGCCGCGCTCCCTCACGATCTGGCACATGCGTTCGGGATGAAGGGCGCCACTGCCATCGTTGATGTTGATGCCGTCCGGATCGACTCCGTGAGCAATGACTCTTGCTCCCAGCTCGGTG
>JAZDLZ010000484.1:0-4697 GCA_043801535.1 Pseudomonadota bacterium | reverse complement strand
CCTAGAATCATTGAAGAAATACGTCGATCCAATTTGGCACAGGGCGGGCTCAGCGGAATATGCCGGGATCTACGGCGAGGCCTCGTGATTCGAGGATCTCGTAGAATCGGGGGGTGACGTTGGCACCGGCGAAGCTGCCTTGCAGCCGGCCGTCGCTGCTTGCTCCGTCGAGTTGAAAGCGGAACAATCCCCGAATGGTATACTCGTTGCCTTCCGTGCCAAGGACCTCGGCGATCGACGTCACTCGACGAACCCCGTCGCCGTAGCGAACGCAGTGAACCACGATGTGAACCGCGCGGGACACGAGCTCCCTCAGCGCCTCTGGCGCGGCAGTACCTGCGACCAGGCGGCACAGTGACTCCAGGACTGTCAAGGCAGCCCGCGAGCTGTCTGCCGATATCGAGGCCAGCGACCCTTCGTAGCCAGTCGCCAGCGCCGACAGCAGATCGAACGCTTCGCTGCCGACGATATCGCCAACTACCAGCCGGTCGGGGCGCATGCGAATCGCCGCCCTCAACGCCTCGGTCAAGCTGACCGGTCGCTTCCCCGCAGTGTCTTCGGATCTGGTTTCGAACGCGATCCAATTATCCCGCTGAAGGGCGATCTCGGCCACGTCCTCGACCGAAACGATACGTTCGCTGGCAGGAACCTGATTGGCCAGCACCGAGAGAAGGGTGGACTTGCCAGAGCCAGGCCCTCCGCAGACGACGATGTTGCGTCGCGCCATGACGCAGGTTGTCAGGAACGTTGCCATCTGCGGCGAGAGCGCCCCGGACACAACCAAGTCCTGGAGCGTAGGCGCCGGCAGGCGACGCTTGCTGAGCGTCAAGCAGGTGCCTCTGGTTGCCAAAGGAGGGACAGCGGCAGTGAGTCGAGCTCCGTCCCGGATTCTCACGTCGATGAGCGGGTTGTCCTCGTCTATTCGACCGCCGCTCGGTACCACGAGACGGGCAATCACCCTCCGCAGAGCTGCGTCCGAAGAGAACACTTTCTCATATGGAAGGAGGCTACCCTCTCGTTCGACGAGCACGTGATCGGGACGATTCACAAAGACCCTGGTCACCTGGCCATCGGCCAAGAGATCTCCTAGCGGGCCGAGTCCGAGAAGCTCGTTGAGAGCATCCTTGATCAGGGAATCCTGGTTGACAGAGCCGGTGATCGCACCGTCGGCATCCAGCTGCTCGATAACGTCGCAAACGGCACTCTCGGCTCGCTGCCAGAGCGCTTCGTCGTTGAGCTTTTGGATGGGAATCTGATCGATCTCTAGCTGGCTGGCCAGCCGATCGTGGATCTCACGCTGAAGCTCGAGCAACCGGGCCCAGCGTGGATCTGGCTGCGCCGCGGAAGCGGGTATTCCCTCGACAACGAGACCATGACCGCCGGCGATTCCCGGTGGCTGGGCAGCAGTGGTGGTGATGATTGCTGCAGGCGCTGGCCTTGCCGCAAGACCGGCCGCCGCCGCCGTCGCCAACCGGGCTGGAGCATGCTCGTGCGCCGGCGGATGAGGCAGCTCGCGAGCGGGGACAGCGTCTTGTGCTCCACTGCTCTTTGAAATTGGGGAAATTGGGGAAATTGGGGAGACTGGCGGTATCGGCTCTCGTGCGCCTACTGCCGCAACTCGCGCAGCCAATGGATCTCTTGATTGAGCATGGCCATGAGCCCGGCGTCCCGAAGACTGCTCGGGAACAACCGGCGCTGGCGCTGGTCCCGGCGGAGGAGGAGCCTGGATTGCCGACGCCCTCGTCGATCTCGGCGCCATTGCCCTCTCCGAAGGAGGCAGATTGCCGGCACGACCTGCGCCCCCCTCGAGACTGGCGCTGCCGAGATCCTCTGGCTCGTCGGCTCCGGCAGGCGCCGCCGCCCCGCCAGGCGCTGCCGCTCTCTTTGGAGGACTAGGCGGCGGCCTTCGCTGCTGCAAGGATGCCGGCGGAGAAGCTGGCGGCGGCATTCGCTCGGGCTCGGCTGCTCCTGCTGCTGCTGCTCCGCCGAGCGCGGCAGCGGGTGCCTCGCGCGGTCCATGAGGAGGTGCTGGCGGTGGTGCGGCTGCCGGCGCCGGCCCGGCGGCCGCTTGAGCGCCACCCCCTTCCTCGATAGCCATGACAAAATCGCCGATGTAGACCTTGTCGCCTTCCTTGATCACCACCGGGCTAGTGATCTTGCGCCCATTCACATAGGTTCCGTTCGTGCTCTTGAGATCGACGATGATGAATTTCCCGTCTTTGAGCACAATCCTGGCGTGGCGCTTGGAGACATTTCCTTTGGGAAGGAGTATGTCGTTCCCTTGGACGCGGCCAATGGTAACTTCTGCTTTGTCGAACTCAAGGGTGCGCTGCTCGCCCCCTTTTTCAGTGATCGTGACCGTGAACATGCTGCCGCATCTCCCGGTTGGTGCTCGGTCTGTGTAGAGTACCGAAAACGTACAGGAGCCAACGCTATGTCGTCAAGAATCCTGGAGTACCTACTCGCCCCTACCTGGCTCGCCACTGTTCTGCTCACATTTCTGCTCACATTTTCCTGCCACCCGAGTCAACGCAATGGCACGGCAACCACCCTACCCCAAGAACAGAGCAAATACGACAAGACCATGGCCAACTGGGTTGGAAAAATAGAGGCTCGGCTTGCCGAGCTCAACCGAATCGACAGCGCTGCCAAATGGAAGGCAACAGCTAGCGGTCGCAAAGAGGACTACGAGGAATGGACCGCTGCCAAGCTGGAGAAGAAGCGAATGCTCTCCGACCGGGCGGTATTCCAGCGGCTCCGAGAGGCACGAGCAGCAACGGCAGCAGCGACGAGCCACCCTGGTTCGACCGGGGACTCCGTCCTCGAGCGGCAGATCGAGATTCTCTACGCGGCCTATCTCGAAAACCAGATCGATCCGTCCTTGCTCGAACGCACTGTCCGTCTATCTGGCCAGATCGAGGAACGGTTCAACACCTACCGGACGGAAGTCGACGGCCGGCGCCTCACCGACAACGAAGTGGAGGAGGTGCTGCGTTCGAGCACGGACCAAGACTACCGCCGGAAAGTGTGGATAGCCTCCAAGGGAATCGGCAAGACAGTCGCACAAGACCTGGTTGGCCTGGTAAGGCTACGCAACGAGGCTGCCAGGCAATTGGGCTACTCCGACTATTTCGCCCTGTCCCTCGAAACCGCGTTCCTCGAGGAGGCGCCTCTGTTCGAGCTGCTGGCCGATTTGGCGGCAGACACCGAGGAAGCCTACCGCAAGGAAAAGACCGCGCTCGACGCGGTGCTTGCCAGGGGATACCGAATCAAGGCGACGGATCTCCGCCCGTGGCACTACGAGGATCGGTTCTTCCAGGAACCCCCCTCCGCCGGCTCGGTGACGCTCGACGACTACTATCGCGGCAGAGACGTGGTCGACCTCGCAGCTCGTTTCTACGATTCGATTGGAGTCGATACCAGGCCGGTAATCGCCAGATCGGATCTCTACGCGCGGGACGGCAAGTATCAGCATGCCTATTGCGCGGATCTCGATCGACAGGGAGACGTGCGGGTGATGGCATCGATCGTCGACTCTCCGCGTTGGATGGACACCATCCTTCACGAGCTCGGCCATGCCATCTACGACATCGGCTACTCGGGGAACAAGGAGCTGCCCTACCTGCTCCGCACCAAGGCGCACAGCCTGACAACCGAAGGAGTCGCCATGCTGATGGGCCGGCTTGCCACCAATCCCTACTGGATGAGGCAATTCGTTGGCATTGCCGACGAGGAGGTAACGAAATTGTCGGCACCGCTGCGCGATCACACTCGGCGCGGAGCACTGGTCTTCGTTCGTTGGGGTCTGGCGCTAGTGCACTTCGAACGCGAGCTCTATCGCAATCCCGATCAGGATCTGAGCTCGTTGTGGTGGCAAATCGTCGGCAAGTATCAGCTGTTGACTGCTCCGGAAGGACGCAGCGAGCCCGACTGGGCAGCAAAGATCCACCTCACCACGACCCCGGTGTACTACCAGAGCTACCTTCTCGGCGAGCTGTTCGCCGCGCAGCTACACCAGACCATCGCCGAGCAATTCTTTGCCGGCCAGGATCCCTGGACAGTGGTTTACGCTGGCTCGCTGGACGTTGGCCGTTTCCTCGACGAAAAGGTATTTCGACCGGGGGCGAGCCTGCCATGGGAGGAGCTAGTGGTCCACGCAACTGGCAGACCGCTCGGCACTAGCGCCTTCGTCAAGTTGTATTCGCTGTGACCCCTTGCCGGCTATTGATACCACAGGTCTTCGAGGACGCGGTCGTCGATCACCGAAAGCCTGCGCCGGATACGGGTCTCGATTTCCTTGAATTGTTCGAACATGGTGGCCTCGTGAAGCATGCGAGCGACCTTCATGACCCGGGCGAGGTAGCTGAAGAGACTGCCTTCTTCGTGCTCGAGATGGTGCTTCTCGACGAAATCCATGAACGTCAAATCCTGGGTCTCCATGGTTGCCCAGATAATCTTGCAGATCTTGCCACCGTGAAGCTCGGGATGCGGCAGGTTGGCGGTGAGCTCCTGGTGAAGCTTCTCGATTGCCGATAGCTCGCGCGGGAATTGCTTCTCGTACTCTTCTTCGCAATCCTCCCAGATCACCTGTGGCTCCTCGCGCCGGCGCTCGCGCAGCCGCGTCAGGATCCAGACTCGGCGTTTCTCGTCGGCCTCCCGGTTGATGATTCGGTGAATCACGTCGTGGTCGACCAGGA
>JAZDLZ010000482.1:0-5322 GCA_043801535.1 Pseudomonadota bacterium | reverse complement strand
CCGCAGCGGCAAACTGAGCTACACGCTCGAGCAGATGGTTCCGATGTCGGGCAAGCTCTCCTTCCACTGGAGCTACCAGCTCGACCGGATTAGCAGTGCCTTGAGCTGCACCGGGGATGGCGAGTGCGTTGAAGCTGGCTTCGACCGCTGCGACACGAACCGCAAGCCAGCGCCGGTTTGCATCTGGGGTGAGCCGTGGGCGAGCGACGTCCTGGAGTGCGCCGACGACGCAGCCTGCACCGCCGCCAGCTACACGCGCTGCGACAAGACCCGCGTTCCCAAGATCTGCGTGAACAGCGCTGCTGCAGCAGCTTCCAGCACGCCATCAATCATTCACGCCCTCGCTGCTCGATGGAACGTGCGATTCCTGTCGCACGCGCCAGTGGTGGGCATCGGTATCACCGGATCCGGCGACGAGGTCGCTCCCGACTTGGCGCTGCTCAATGCCTGGCTGTCCCTGTTCTCGAAAACCAATTTCTACGACGCCAGCATTGGCGTCGCCAGACAGTCGTTCGCGAATAGTATTCAGGTGGCGATCGCGCCGGCCACGGTAGCTGCCGACGGCTATGGCGTCTGCATGCGGGACTTCCGGAAGTACCTTGCCTGGCTGGATTCCCAGAAGGTCAGCACGAAGGACGTCGGAGTGGCGTTAGAATCCACAACTGTTACGCCCGCCTCGGTGGTGTTCAACGCGAACAATTCCCAGACGTGCGATGCGTTGGGCATCTGGACGCTCATGGAAGGAGTGACCAAAAAGGTCAAGAAGGGATACACCACCTTTACTGGCCGAGCGCCCTGCATCGATGCCAGCGCCCCGGACGCGGTCGACAAGATACTGACGAATTCACACGCTGGCACCGTACCGTACGCAGCGACCTGCCAACAGGTACACAAGAACTACCAGTCTGCTACGGGCCTCACCAACGTGGACTATGCTCGTTTCGCTAGCCTCGCCTGCACCAAGACCGCCTATGTCCTGAAGCTCTCGACCGGCACTACCGTCGACAAGCACATGGTCTACCTCTGCCCGTTCAGAGAGGCGATGTTCCTTCCGGCTGAGGAGAACATCGCTGCCCAGCACCTGGTCTCGTACGATCCTGCCTACGCTGGCGAGGTCGCGCTCGGCACGTCGGTGCTCGGCAGGAATGTTCTCCCTCTCTCGGGTGACCTGGCTACCCAGGACGACCGGGCACCGAGGGGTGTGGGGCTGGTGACCTACGAAGATCATCTCGAGATTAGCGGCGACACCTCGCTCGGCAGCGGCGGAATGCTGGCCAAGTGCATGGAGGAGCTCGCGATGGAACCGCCTGGCCCCATGCCATACATCGTTAGCGAGGACGAAGGCCGCGAATACTACGCCAAGCTCTTTGGTGGTACCTGCTTCAGTCCAGGCATCTTTTATCCGTCGCTCTCGATTCTTCGGGAGAAGTTGATCGCGTCCGCGGTGGCCAATAGCAGTGTGGCGAGGCTCTACCTTCGGTTGCTCCAGGAATGGCTTGCCCTGCACGCGTTCCTGGCGCGTGAAGGTCGGTCGGTTGGAGGCCTGTCCCAGGCTCTGCAATCGGTTCAGAGCGGCTCTGACCAGCAGCTACAGGCTCTCGAGGAAGCACTCGGCCAGACGCCGTCTATCGAGGAAGTGCTTCGCATGATGGAGATGGGCTGGGGCCTGCTACTCGAAGGCCGCAATGGCGCGGCACTGCTGGAAAGAATACCGGCAGAGCACATTTGGCAGCCAGACTATAGGCCGTCGGGCAGCATTGGGATTCATCCTGATCACGAGCAAGGAGTCGGGCTCCCAGTGGCGATCGTCGAGACAGCGACGGCACATCTGGCGCTCCTCGAGGAGCACTTGCTGCGCACTCTGCGCGATGCCTATTCGCTGTGCTCGGTCGGAGGCACGCACGCCGGTCGCGATGCGGCACTGGCGACGCTGGCCCGCGGACTCCGCTACGTCGCGGTGGCCGAGTCGCTGGCGTCGACGATCTACCAGAATGCTCTCACGTTCAATGGCACCGTGGGCTGGCAGGATCGCTGGGACGCCGCGCTGGCCGAGCACCGGGCGGTATTCGCCAAAGCCATGGTCGCGGGCGAGAAACTGCAGCGATGCGTGAATCCTCTGGGAATCTCCGACGACGAGCTGCCGTTGTTCTTCGGCGATCCAACCGGCGACACTGGAAGGTTTTTCGCCGCGTCCGACTATCTGGTCAATGGCTGGGCAATTCCGTCGGTAGAGGCAGTCCATGCCTCGCTCGAGGCGGCGAGACGCGCCTGGCTCGAGCAGCGGGCGAGCAGGATTCAGGCCCAGCTCACCGAGCAAGAGACAGAGCGACGTCAGGAGCAGCTTGCCGGCAAGTATGGTGACGCGCTCGCCACTCTCTGCGGGATCACCGACGTCGAGAGCAAGGACGTTCTCGACCTGTTCGGCAAGGGACCCGGCAAGCTTACCGCCGACACGTGTTTCATGAACATGCTCGATGCATCCTGCCGTGAGGAAGCGACGCCTGACAGATCACTCGTGCTGGACACCGAAGCGCTGGCGGCGATCGGACTCCAGCAGTGCGTGCTCACGAGGTGCAAACAGAAGAATGTTGTCGAGTATCAGGATCTCACCAAGCTCTCCACCGACGATTTTATCAACGATAAAGAACTGCTCGCCGAGCTGTACTCGTCTGCGGCAGTGACGACGGAATGCACCGAGACAAAGGCGTTGTGCGCACAGGAAAAGGGCATTGCGGCTGACCCGCTTCCGAATCCAGAGGAGATCGGTCTGGCTGGCCATATGCGGGCAGACTGCTACCGCGGACAGTTGGGCGAAGCGTTTTTGGCGATCATGTCGGCCGCGAAGGATGTCGAGATCGCTCGCTCGAGCTATGCAGACGCCGAGGAGAGCTACGAGCTGGCGATGAATCATTGCATCGAGATCAGCAAAGATTTCGAAGGAATCAACGAGTTGGCAAATAGCTACGTGAAAAACCAAGAGGAAAGGGCAAAGAAATACAAGGTGCTCGGGTACATATCTGCCGGCCTGAAGTACGTCGCGATCTGCGGCGCAGTAGCCGCTGCCACTGTTGCAACCGGAGGTGCAGCAGCTCCAGTCGCCGTGATTGCTGCTGGAGCACTGGCGGAGCAGGCTGATGCCGGCCTAGGAGCGTATGGCAACGATTTGGCCCAAAGCGCAGCAGTAGAGCGAGCGCAGTATGAACGGGATCTGCTCGCAAAACAAAACATCATCGCGTCCAAGCAGTGTTTCTCCGAGGCAGCCCAGCACCGGGTGGGAATGGACACGGCCGTACTGCGCATCCAGCGCGTCCTCATTGACGCCGAGACCGCCTCGCTCCGAATAGCCAACCTCCAGCGCGAGGTCGACCGGACTGTCATGGAAGGCAACGCAGTCATCAAGCGCGAGAGCGGGCGCACTGTTCCCAGCATTGCCCATCACTACTGGCTCGACGAGCGACTCGATCGCTTCACCAAGGATTTCGACTGGGCGCAGCGCCTCACCTACCTGGCAATGCAGGCGGTGGAGTATGAATATCAGCAGAGCCTGCCGCTGCGGAAAGAGATTCTCGACGCTACGCATCCAGACCAATTGTTGGACGTCGTGCGTGCCCTGCAGCAGGAGCAGCTTGCCCGAACCATCAATGGCCGGCGACCAGAGGAGGCTACGCTGGTCTTGAGCCTCCGCGACGATATCCTGAAAATCCAGGGCAGGGAGGACGCTCCGCTCGGCGAACGCGACTGGTCGGCCAACGTGATTTTTCAAGAGCGCCTCATCGACAAGCCGTACCAGCTATATGTAGGGGAGCGCTACCTCGGCCAGGCCATTCCGTTCACCATACCCTTCGTTGCCGACCGCTGCGCCGAGCGGCTGTGGCGAGTGACCGCGACGCTGCAAGGCGACGCGCTGGATGTCGACGAGCCAGCAGTGACCGTATTCCTGATGAAGCGCAACAACTTCCAGAGCCAGTGGTGCGCGGGGCGCGGCGAGGAGGACACGTTGCAGGTCGGTGCAATGCAGCCACTGTCGCGGCTCTTCCACGCCGGTGAGCAAGGTGGCAGCGACGCCAAAGGCATCACTCACATCTCGGCCATGCTGCAGCCGTGGCTCAACGTGCCGAAGAGCGATTTCTACCGCGACGCCTATGTCGAGGGTGCGTCCGAGGAGTTGGCCGGCCGAGGGCTGTATGGCGACTACGTGCTCCTGTTCCCGGCGGATAGCCTGCTCAAGACCGGGTTCCCGCTCCAGAACGTGGAGGACGTGCTGTTGCGATTCGACTTCCTGTCGGTCGACAACATCGAGGTGAACCTGTAGTCGGTCACTCTGGTGCTCGGCGGCGGTGCGCGGCGACAAGTCGCACCGCCCCGAGCTTGTACTGGGTGTGAATGGGCTTGCTTACGTTCGCCAGCGATGGATAGATGCTCCAGCAGCAGGCTGGGCAGCAGGGGAAAGGCAGTTGTACCGATGCAATCGTCGAACGCTTCTCATCAGAGGTTTGGAGTCCAGGTTTCCCACCGGCAGGCTTGGTTTGACGGGACCGTCGGGGTTTGTTCACCACGCTGCACAACAGGCAACAGGCAACAGGCGACCGGCAACAGACAACCGGCAATGCTTCGGGGCGGCATGGTCGGCGCTTTTCTTGTCTCTTTCCTGTTGGCCTTTCCCAACCCCGCCCAGGCCCAGGTCGAGCCGGCGAAGTCGTTCTCCCCGACGACGCTGAAGCTACCCGACGGTCCTGGGTCGGTGCAGGGGCTGGCGGACGGCGTCTCGATTGGCATGTTCAGTGGCCAGGTGGAGTACTCGGTGCCGATTGCGGTGCCGGCTACCGGTGGGCTGGCGCCGTCGCTGGCGCTGGACTACTCGGGTGCGCTCGGCAATGGGCCGATCGGTGTGGGGTGGGCGTTGCGGGTGCCGGCGATCCGGCGGTCGCTGCGCCAGGGGGTGCCGACCTACACCGATGCCGACGAGCTGGTGCTGGAGGGACTGAGCGCGGGCGGCCGACTGGTGCTGGTGCCGGACGGAATCTACGCTGGCGAGTATCGGGTCGAGGGCATGGGCAACAGCTACCGGGTGCTCCGGCGCAACCATTACTTCGAGGTCAAAGACTCCGACGGCAACACCTATCTCTTCGGCGCCACCAGCGATGCCCGGCTCGAGGACGAGGCGACCCGCCGGAGAGCAGTGTGGCTGCTCCAGTGGGTCGAGAACACCGCTGGCGAGAGCATGGAGTTTCGCTACGAGCGCCACGACGACGAGGTATATCTGGCCCAGGTCTTGTGGGGTCCGCGCGACGAGGCAGCAGGCACGACCAGCTACTCGCTCGA
>JAZDLZ010000478.1:0-2510 GCA_043801535.1 Pseudomonadota bacterium | reverse complement strand
CCCCGCGCAGCCCAGGAGCCACCGCCAGACGCGGCAGCGCCCGACGAGCGCCGAACGCCAATCCAGGTCACCGCGAGCCAAGAACGACTCCTCCGCACGGTCGGCGACGCCGGCGTCATCCCGACAACCTACGCTTTCCGGCTGGCTGGGCTCTCGCGCCAGCCCGGCACGACAGCCAAGACAGGCCTCGTGACGTTCGGCCTGCTCACCGCGGCCAGCGTCTTGGTCCGGGCTGGTCGTGGCGGGAACGCGCAGGTCTTGCGCGTCACGCGCGAGGGGTACGCGCTCCTCGGGCGCCAGCCGCCGTACCGGACGCGCGGCGGCGACGGCGACCAGCACTACTACAACGTCGTTACCCTCGCCAAGGCGTTGCCCGACGCCGTGGTCGAGTGCATGGTGGGGGAGAAGAGTGTCGACCTCCTCGTGACGTACGACCCGTCGCGCCACCAACGACTCCTCGCCCAGATGAACGACAAGGACGTGGCGCCGGGCGCTCTCCTCGCCATTGAAGTGGAGGCCTCCGCAGCCGCAGCGAGGACCGCGCTGAACAACATCACGAAAAACGCCGCGGTCGGCATCGCGCACACCGTCGTCGCGGTCATGCCCAAACACGTCGAGAAGACGAAGACAAGCCTCGAGGAACGTGTCCCCGCAGACCTTCGCGACGCGTACACCGTCGTCGACGTCTTCGACCTCATCGCAGGGCTGAAGCGATGAGCAAAGCCGACCGCTGTCTGGAGGACGTCTTCCTCACCACCAAAGAACTCGCGCAGCTGCTGCGGGTGCGCGAGCAAACCGTCCGCTGCTGGCGCCTGCGTGGAGGCGACAGCGGGCCGCCATATGTTCGCGTTGGAAATGGCCTTAAATCGCCTGTCATTTATCGTTTACGAGACGTCGAAGAGTGGATTAACGCACGAACCTATCGCTCAACGGCAGAGGAGGAACAATGAACAACAACATGTACAGCCTGTCGGTCAAGCAATGGAGCCCGTTCGTCGGTTGCGAACATGATTGCGTCTATTGCAGGCCTTCGTTTCAGCGCAACATCAAACGAGCATCAGGGAGGTGCCCGCAGCTCTCCGACGACGGCAAGACAAAGTGTTATGCGTTCGAACCACACTTTCACGACGTACGGCTCATGCAGCAACTACCTCGAACTCGGTATCTCCAGTTCATCTTCACGTGCGCCAACGGGGACATCGCGTTCGCCACCGACGAGCAGTTCGAGCGCATCATCGAAATCATCAAGGCGCACGACGACCGCACCTTCCTCATGCAATCAAAGGATCCCGGGCGCGCCTTCAACAGACCCGGGATGACACTGCCGCGGAACCTCCTTGCCGGGATCACGCTCGAAACCAACCGCGACATGTTTGCGCTCATGGTGTCGCAAGCGCCACCACCATCGCAGCGATATCAGGACTTCCTCGCAGTCGAGCACAAAACCAAGATGGTGACGATTGAACCAGTCCTCGACTTCGACCTGGACGTGATGCTCGACTGGCTTTCAGCGCTGCGGCCGGTCATGGTGTGGCTTGGCTACGACTCGAAAAACTGCGGGCTCCCAGAGCCTTCCCTCGAGAAGGTGCGCGAACTGCACTGGGAGCTCAGCCTCCTCGGCATTCCGGTGATCCTCAAAACAACCAGGGAAGCGAACCATTGTCGAAAGCGGTAGCATGTCCCGTGTGGTACGTTTCCTTGTAGAGAAGAGAGGGGTTTTCGGTGAGCGACTCAACACAGTTGACTGACGAGAGGTTGCGGTCGTGGCTTGACGCGGACCAACTCAAGAGAGAACGGCTTTGTCAGGCCATCCTGTCTCTTGACCCCCGTTTCTCTAATGTCCGGCCTCGACAGCCTCGAGGAGGGCCCGACGGCGGTCGAGATCTCGAGGCCCTGGGCACATCGAACGGCGAGTGTGTATGGGGAGCGATTGGGTTCAAGAACTCAGCTGATGATTCCGACAAACACCGCAGTTGGGCCAAGAAGAAATTCCAGAAGGACCTGAACCGTGCTTTTGACGAGCACAAAAATCTGGAAGGGTTCGTTTTTCTTACAAACGTCAACCTGACAGTAGGAGAGAAGGATAGCCTAGTCGAACAGGCTCGGGAGTTCGGGGTGTCACTTTGTGATGTGATGGACAGGGAGCGCCTTAGAATCCTGCTTGACAGTCCGAAGGGTCTCGGTATTCGTTATCAGTACCTCAGTATCACCCTTTCCGGTGCTGAACAGGCCTCATTCTTTGCTGAGTGGGGTAACGACCTAGAAGGCCTTGTCATCAAGTCCTTTTCCAGGTTGGAAGACCGACTTGCCAGAGTTGAGTTTCTTCACGAGCGTCACCAACCGCTGCGCAGCCTCTTCTTCTCGCTTACCCTATCGAGGGAGGTTTCGGCTAGCGAGCTTCCTCATTTCCGAGCGCTGCTCTCGATACAGGCCCAGAATCCACGACCTGCATTCACCGAGCTTAACCTGGGAGTCTGCAATGACGACGGAAAATGGAATCCGGAATCTTC
>JAZDLZ010000466.1:0-5213 GCA_043801535.1 Pseudomonadota bacterium | reverse complement strand
TTCAATTCGGCCATTCATTGGAGTGCCATGTCACCGTCGCGCCGCCGATTGCTGCGGCGAGAATAGCACCTCGAAAGAGGAATGGAACAAGGAACTAGGGACTAGGCACAGGGAACAGCACAACCAACGGCTTTTGTTCACACCCTATTTCGAGGACCAAATCGACATCGAGGAAGCCTCACAGGCGCTTGATGTGGCGAGGACCATTGTTCACACCGCACTCGCGGAGGAGAGTTGAATGGCACTGACTCGAGACAACGTACCTTCTCGCGTCTCTTGCCTGCTAGACGGGAGGGCAGTGCGGTGGGTGCCAGCTGATCGCCTGGTCGGGGACTATGACGGTCGAGAGAGGACACTGGAGGTGTTCGACGCTCCCGCGAGCGAGCAGAGATCCCTGCTTCGCCGCCTGCGACCGCTTCGTCGAGAGATCGAGCGTGTGATAGGAGGAGCTTTCATTGTCATCTTTCACACTCCAGGTGAGACTGCGCGCCTCTATCCTGAAGTCCGACGGCTCCGGCGCGGCTACGGTCTTCCAACGGCCCTTCTGACGTGGCTGCTGGAAGGCGTGCCGCGCGATGTTGGTGCGCCCTCTCCTGTAGAAGTCTCGCCAGATCCGGGGGTTGCAGATCCTCCGTACGAGGAGGCCGCGTAGCAATGCACGTCCACGAGCTCGAAGTGAATCCACGAAGAATGCTTTGGGTGACGATCACGGAGCATTCCGGCGGCGAGCGCGAGCTGGCAGCAGTGACGTGTGCCTACGTTCCGGCCGTCAACGCCGGTGGTGAAACGAGCGTGGCGATCGAAGTGGTCTGGGATCCTTTCAATCCCAGCCCGGACTCAACCTACACCTGTCCGACGGAGAGGCTCTCGCGCGTGCTGATGCCGCCAGGCCGCGTGAAGCGGGTTCGCCCATACCGAGGCTGACCAGTACGGGGCCCCCCCTCCGCGCGGCGAAGCCGCGTTGCGCTCGTGGTCACTATCGCCGTTTTAGGGTGTCTATATCGACGTCCATCACCTAGGATCCAGCTCCCTTTCCGAATGGTGGCCAGTAAACGCTTGATACCGCCGCAGGAACCATCACCATCACCATCGCTGTCGCCGTCGCCGTCGCCAGCGTCCGCGCCATCACCATCGCCGTCGCCAGCGCCTCTGGGCGTGTACGTTCATTTTCCCTGGTGCCGGCAGCGCTGCCCCTACTGCGAATTCGCGATTGCGGTGCCTTCGCAGGGGCGTATTCCTCATGATGCCTACGCCGGTGCGGTAGTAGGGGAGCTGCGCGCGCGGGCGTCGCTCTTTCGGCCGGGGCGGGAGTTGGTTTCGGTTTACTTCGGTGGCGGTACTCCCAGTCTCTGGTCGGCAGAGTCGGTGCGGCTGGTCGTGGCCGAGATTGGTCGGATTTTTTCGCCGGCGGCCGGTCGTGAGGTCGAGGTGTCGCTGGAGGCCAACCCGGAGGACTGCTGCGCGAGCACGCTAGCTGCATGGCATGCTGCCGGGATCAATCGCCTTTCACTCGGGGCGCAATCGCTGGTGGATGGTGAGCTCGGCTGGCTTGGCCGGCGGCATCGGGCCGCCGATGTTGCTCTTGCCGTTGCCGCTGCTCGCAGAGTTGGTATTGCCAATGTCTCGGTGGATCTGATTTTCGGGTTGCCTCGGGCGCGCGCCGAGGATTGGCGCCGGTCGTTGGAAGGCGTTGTGGCCACTGGAGCGAGCCATCTATCGGTTTATTCCCTCTCCGTCGAGCCAAGAAGCACGTTTGGAGCTGCCCGCCGGCGCCAGGCTCTGGAATTGCCAGAGGAGGACGCGGTTGCCGATGAATTCGAGCAGGCCCACGATCTCCTTGCTGCTGCCGGCTACGAGCACTATGAGGTGTCCAACTACGCCCGTCCTGGGATGCGTGCGCAGCACAATTGTCTCTATTGGAGCAATTCGGAGTATCTTGGTCTTGGGTGCGCTGCGTGGTCGTATTGGCGGCCAATCGTGGTGGCTCCCGGGGAGACGGCAGAGGGCGCCCCCGGTATCCGTTGGGGAGCGCACCGGTCGGTGGTTCGGTACCTGGCTAGCCAGCCGTCTCCTCCTGGTGGTTTCTCGCCCTCGACGGATGGGCTGGTTGCGCAGTACGAGGAGCTGGATGCTGCCGCCATGGCGACGGACGCGATCTGGCTGGGCATGCGCACCGTTGACGGGGTCCCGTTGGAGCTTGTGGCCAGCCAGGAGCCGGCAGTTCGGCGTTTGCAGGAGGCTGGCCTGGTCGTGCTCGAAGAAGGACGCCTTCGACCGACGAGACGCGGGCTCATGTTCGCAGACGAGATCGGGGTCGCGTTGGCTTTCTCGTCCGATTGAGCACAAACAACGCTATAATTGCACGCTCTCATGGCGGAGTTGAACCTACGCGCGCGCAAGATTCTCAACGCAGTTGTCCAGGAGTATCTTGGCCGTGGCGATGCGGTTGGCTCCCGCACGATCACTCGGCGTTATGGCATTGGTCTGTCGGCCGCCACGGTGCGCAACGTGATGGCGGACCTGGAAGAGTTGGGATTGCTGCGGCAGCCTCACGCATCTGCTGGTCGGGTTCCAACGACGCAAGGGCTACGGTTCTTCATCGACTCCCTCCTCAAGGTGCGGGCGCTTTCGATCGGTGAGAAAGAGGAAATCCGCTCGCGCTACGGACTGCCAGACGCTGATCTGGATGGAATCCTGCAACGCACCTCGAGAGTGCTCTCCGAGATGTCCAGACAGGCTACCATCGTGATCGCGCCAGTAGCCGAAAGGCAGCGGCTCGAGCACATCGAATTCGTGCGGCTTCCGCAGGGAGAGCTCTTGGTGGTTCTGGTTGTCGAGGGAGGGAAGGTTCACAACAAGATCGTCACTGCGAGCGGCTTGCCTTCCGACTCCTCCTTTCTCGTCCGGGTCAACAACTACCTGAACGGTCTGGTAGCCGGTCTGACGCTGGAAGAGGTTCGGCAGCGGGTGCTGGCCGAGCTCGGCCAAGAGAAGAACCAGGTGGACGAGCTTGCATCGCGCGCTCTCAAGCTGGGCGAAGCTGCCGTCCGTCCAGAGGGCATGCCTGGGGTAATCGTGTCTGGGCAAGCGCACCTCCTGGATATGGGCGACGACAGAGAATATCTGCAGCGAGCGCGGGCACTCTTGGTGGCTCTGGAGGAAAAGGAACGCATTGTCAAGCTCGTTGACCGGACTCTCGAGGGAGAGGGAATCCAAGTATGGTTGGGTGCCGAGACTCCGTTTGCCGAGTTCTCGGACCTGTCCATAGTCGCAAGCAGCTATGGATCGGAAGAACGGCCAGTTGGCCTGATCGCGGTGATCGGGCCTGCTCGAGTGAACTACTCGAGGGTTATCCCGCTGGTTGATTTTACCGCTGAGCTGCTGTCCCAGGTTCTTGGGCAGCGGCGTTAGTTTTCGCCAAGGTGAGCAAGACGCGATGAGCAACAATCAGGACTTCCCCACTGCTCAACCAACCGAGACCCCGCCAGGCGACGAGGGCAAGCCCGACAATCCGGGAGTGAGCTCCGCGGTCGCGGCGCAGGAGACCGATACTGCCGAGCAGGCTTCTTCGTCGCAGCCTGCTCCGCCGTCACCGTCACCGTCGCAGCCGCCGCCGGCGCCACCTCCGGATGAAAGCATTGCCGCTCTCGAGGAACGTATTGCCACGCTCGAGGAGCGAATCGCCACGCTCGAGAAGGAGAAACGGGAGACGTACGACCGGCTGCTGCGCAGCGCTGCCGACCTGGACAACCTCAGGAAACGAACGCGCAAGGAGATCGAGGAGATCAGGGTACGCTCACAGGAGGAGCTGCTGAGGGAGATCCTCCCGGTGATCGACAATCTCGAGCGTGCTCTCACGGCTTCGGCGACCGGCGAGCCTCAAGGCTTGGTCGAGGGCGTGCGGTTGGTTCATCGTCAGTTTCAGAACGTACTGGAGCGGTTCGGAGTCAAACCGTTCGTTTCGTTTGGCGTGCCTTTCGATCCGACGCACCACGAGGCGATCGCCCAGGTCGTTACCGCCGAGATGCCGCCGGGAATGGTCTACTCCGAAGCCCAGAAAGGATACCTTATCGGGGAACGCCTCCTCAGGCCTGCCTTGGTGAGCGTGGCCAAGGCACCACCACCACCGCCGGCACCGGCACCATCAGCAGAGCTGCCCCAGCACGAGGCCGGCACGGCGCCGGCCGAGCAGGCGGAAGCATCGGTAGCAACGGAAGCATCGGTAGCGAAGACACAGCCAGAGAGCGCTGAGGGCACGGATACCGAGACAGCACCGGCGGAGCACGCAGGAGTAGGAAAGCCCGACGGCAGGGCGCCTGCATAGACGGCTGTGCTTTCCGCTGTTCGGAGGGAGACTGATGCCACGAGTAATCGGGATCGATTTGGGGACCACCAATTCCTGCGTCGCCATCATCGACGGCGACCAGCCCGTGGTGATTCCGAATGCCGAAGGGAGCCGCACTACTCCGTCGATTGTTAGCATCGCCGAGAACGGCGAGCGTCTGGTCGGGCAGATCGCCAAACGGCAGGCACTCACCAATCCGGAGAACACGGTGTTTGCCGTCAAGCGGCTGATGGGTCGCAAGCATGGCGACGTCGAGGTGCAGCGCCTGCAGTCGACTTCTCCCTACCCGGTCGTGGCAGCTCCCAACGGTGACGCTCACGTAGCGATCAGAGGGCGGAGCTATTCCCCGCCGGAGATTTCGGCCATGATCCTGGCCAAGATGAAACAGACGGCGGAGGAGTATCTGGGCGAGGAGGTCAAGGAGGCAGTGATCACGGTGCCGGCCTACTTCGACGACGCCCAGCGGCAGGCAACCAAGGATGCCGGTCGCATTGCCGCGCTCGAGGTGCTCCGGATCATCAATGAGCCAACCGCCGCGGCGCTGGCCTATGGCGCCGAGAAGTCGCTCAATCAGCGCATCGCGGTCTACGACCTCGGTGGTGGGACGTTCGATATTTCGATCCTCGAGCTGGCTGGCGGCGTCTATCAAGTCCGCGCCACCAATGGTGACACCTTTCTCGGAGGCGAGGACTTCGATCGGTCGATCATCGACTACCTGGCCGATGGCTTTGCGCGGACAAACCGAGGCATCGATCTGCGTAAAGATCGGATGGCGCTACAACGACTGAAGGAGGCGACCGAGAGGGTCAAGCACGAGCTGTCGAGCACGATGGTGTCCGACGTCAATCTGCCTTTCATAACCGCCGAC
>JAZDLZ010000450.1:0-9874 GCA_043801535.1 Pseudomonadota bacterium | reverse complement strand
GGCCTCCACGAGAAAGCGCGCAATCGCCTTCTCGGAGCGGACATGGCGCGGATGCACGACCTTCAGAGCCACCCTCCTGCCGAGCTGGACATCGCGCGCCAAATAGACCTCGCCCATACCTCCCCGGCCGAGCAGCCGCATCACCTTGAAGCAGTCGACGAGCACACCCGGCCCGAGCAGTGTCTCGCCAGTCTCGGTCGCGTCGCCCTTCTGAATTACCATTGAAACCCGGGATCGAACGGGTGGTTTGCCTTGTGATAGTGCTTACAACGGACGACCCTGCTCGACACGGCGGGTTGCATTATGACCGCAACCGCCGGCCGAGCACAAGATCGGCACTAGGGTTTGTGAGTTGACAAAATATCGATCATATGGCAAAAATCAATCTTGCAGCGGGCAGCCGTTCTCCACCACGGAGGCAAAGCGGCGCATGCTCGATGCGCTACATGGCGGGCAGGTCGGATTCTCCAAGCATGCCATGGAAGAAATGAACAACGATGACTTGACTACGGTCGACATTGCCAACGTGATCCGAGGAGGGACCGTCGACGAAGCCGAATGGGAAAACGGAAACTGGCGACACCGGGTGAGAACGGCACGAATCGAGACAGTGGTGGCTTTCCGGTCAGATACGGCGCTCGTGGTGGTCACGGCGTGGAGAAGACAATGAAGTGTCTACAGTGCGGTGGCCAAATGACGACGGCTCGTGAGAACTTCCGGTACGACGCGGTAGGTCTGCCAGTCACTCTTCACGGGGTGGAGGTCTCGCGCTGCCCGGAGTGCGGGGAGTACGAGGTGGCAATTCCCCGCATCGACGAGTTGCATCGGGCAATTGCCTTGCCGGTGATCCGCAAGCGAGCGCGCCTGACCTCTGGCGAGATTCGGTTTCTGAGGAAGTACCTGGGGTGGTCGGGCGTCGACTTCGCCCGTCACATGGGAGTCGACGTATCCACGGTCTCACGCTGGGAGAACGGGCAGCAGATGATCGGGGGGCAGGCGGATCGTCTGCTGCGGCTCCTGGTTGCCCGTCTTCGACCGGTAGAGGAGTATCCGCTGGAGGAACTGGACAGCATCGAGGACGTCGAGGCTCCGCCGCTCCGGATCGGGGCTTCAGTCAAGAACGACACCTGGCGAGCCGAGGCTGCCCAGGCCTGAACAGCAGCGGTCACGCCCCCAAAGATGCCATACCGATCGCGGAGTGAATCGAGCTCCGTGGAGCTCGCCAACGGCTTTTGTTCACACCCTTCGCCGAGACCCCAACCCTACTCTTCCGCCGCCGCGTCGAAAGACTGGGCAGCGCTGGTCTCGATCGCCGGTGGCGGCAGGACTACCCCATCGACGCTCTCGGCCGTGGCGGTGGCCACCGGCTCCTCCTCCTCCTCCTCCTCCTCCGGCGCTCGCTCTGGTTCTTCGGACTCGATGGTCAGAAGCTTGTAGGCACCCATTCCAGTGCCTGCTGGGATCAGCCGGCCCATGATCACGTTCTCTTTGAGCCCGCGCAGGTAGTCGATCTTTCCAGAAATGGCTGCCTCGGTGAGGACCTTGGTCGTTTCCTGGAACGACGACGCCGAGATGAAGGATTCGGTCGACAGCGATGCCTTGGTGATGCCCAAGAGGAGTGGCTCGCCCTTGGCTGGCTGTCCGCCGTTCGACAGCACTCGCTCGTTCTCTTCCTCGAAGATGTGCTTTTCCGCTTGCTCGTCGACGAGGAAGTTGGTGTCGCCGACGTCCATTACCTTGATGCGCCGGAGCATCTGCCGGACGATGACCTCGATGTGCTTGTCGTTGATCTTGACGCCCTGTAGCCGGTACACCTCCTGAACCTCGTCGACCAGGTACTTGGCGAGCGCCTTTTCGCCGAGCACTCTCAAGATGTCGTGAGGATTCGCGGCGCCATCCATCAACGGCTCCCCGGCCCTCACCCGATCGCCCTCGCGCACGGCCAAGTGTTTGCCTTTGGAAATCAGGTACTCCTTGGGCTCGCCGACGTCCGGCGTGATGACGACCTTGCGCTTGCCCTTGGTATCCTTCCCAAAGGAAACGACGCCGTCGATCTCGCTGATGACCGCGTGCTCCTTGGGCTTGCGCGCTTCGAAAAGCTCGGCAACCCGCGGCAGACCTCCGGTGATGTCCTTGGTCTTGGTGGTCTCGCGAGGGATCTTGGCAACAATGTCACCAGCCTCGATCTCATCGCCCTCGGCGACGAAGATGTTGGCGCCGACCGGCAGGAAGTAGCGGGCGACCGACTCGGATCCCGGCAGCTTGCGCGTCTGTCCACGTGGATCCTTGATCGAGATGCGCGGCCTGACGTCGGCGTCCTTCGATTCGACGATGACCTTGCGGGAAAGACCGGTGACCTCGTCGAGCTGCTCCTGCATGGTGACACCTTCGATGATGTCACCGTACTTCACCACGCCGCCCACCTCGGTCACGATGGGAACCGAGAACGGATCCCATTCGGACAAGAGCTGGCCCGCTGTCACGCGTCCGCCAGCCGGCACCAGGAGCTTCGCCCCGTACACCAGCCCATAGCGCTCTCGCTCGCGACCGGAATCGTCCTGGATGACGATCTCACCGTGGCGGTTCATCGCCACCAGATAGTCGGCCTTACCGACCGTCTGGCAATTCTCCAGGCGTACCCAACCGTCGGTGCGTGCCTCCAGCGTCGACTGTTCGGTTCGTACTTGGCCAACTCCACCGATATGGAAGGTACGCATGGTGAGCTGGGTTCCCGGCTCACCGATCGACTGGGCAGCAATCACACCGACCGCCTCGCCGATGTTGACCAAGTAGCCTCGCGCCAGGTCGCGGCCATAGCACTGCACGCAGATGCCCCGCCTGGTCTGGCACGTCAGCACCGAGCGGATCTTGACCCGGTCGATACCGGCGCCCTCGATAATCTTGACCCTCTCCTCGGTAATCTCCTCGTTGGCATTGACCAGAATGTCCCCGGTGTAGGGGTCGACAACGTCCTCGCAGGCAGTGCGACCGAGAATTCGATCGCCGAGCCGCTCGATGATTTCGCCGCCCTCGATCAGCGCCGTCATCTCGATCCCTTCCATGGTGCCGCAATCGTAGTCAGCGATCACGGCATCCTGGGCGACGTCGACGAGCCGTCTGGTGAGGTACCCGGAGTTGGCAGTCTTGAGGGCGGTATCAGCCAAGCCCTTGCGAGCGCCGTGGGTGGAGATGAAGTACTGGAGAACCGACAACCCCTCGCGGAAATTGGTGGTGATCGGGGTCTCGATGATTTCGCCCGACGGCTTGGCCATCAAGCCGCGCATGCCGGCGAGCTGGCGAATCTGCTGCGCCGAGCCGCGCGCTCCCGAATCGGCCATGATGTAGATCGGATTGAACGACGGCGTGCGCCGCTTCTCGCCGGTTACCCGGTCGAGCGCCTCCATGGTTCCGATCTCGCCCATCATCTCGCCGGCGATCTGCTCCGCTACCTGCGCCCAGATATCGACGACCTTGTTGTAGCGTTCGCCGTCGGTGATGAGACCCTCGGTGTACTGCTCCTCGATCTCGGTGACTTCCTTCTGAGCCTTGGACAGAAGCACCTGCTTCTGGGCGGGTATCAGCATGTCGTCGATGCAGATCGAGATTCCCGCCTTGGTAGCCTCGGTGTAGCCAAGAGTTCGCAGACGGTCGGCGAGAAGTACCGTCTCCTTCTGTCCGTAGAAACGGTAGACCAGGTCGATCAGGTCGGCGAGCTGCTTCTTGCCCATCACCCGGTTGACCGCGGCAAACGGAATCGCGCGCGGACAAATCTCGTAGAGCAGCACTCGGCCGACCGTGGTCCGCACTGGTCGCTTCTCGCCGGGCACCCGACACATGATCGCAGCCTGCAAGTCCACCTCACCGTGATCGTAGGCCATGCGAGCTTCGTCCATTCCGGAGAAAACACCCCTGATTCCCTCGAGGCCCGGCTTGGTCTCGCGATAGTCGCCCTTGGCGAAAATACGCTCGCGCGTGAGATAGTACAGACCGAGGACGATATCCTGCGACGGCACGATGATCGGTTTTCCGTGTGCCGGCGAAAGGATATTGTTGGTGCTCATCATGAGCACCCGCGCCTCCATCTGCGCTTCCATCGACAACGGTATGTGAACCGCCATCTGGTCGCCGTCGAAGTCGGCGTTGAAGGCCGCGCAAACGAGAGGGTGGAGCTGGATTGCCTTGCCCTCGATGAGCACTGGCTCGAAGGCCTGGATGCCGAGACGGTGCAGAGTCGGGGCACGATTGAGGAGGATGGGATGCTCGCGAATCACCTCCTCGAGAATGTCCCAGACCTCTGGTCGTTCCTTCTCGACCAGCTTTTTGGCGCTCTTGATGGTGGTTACCAGCCCTCGCTCCTCGAGCTTGTTGTAGATGAACGGCTTGAAGAGCTCGAGCGCCATCTTCTTTGGCAGCCCGCACTGGTGGAGCCGCAGCTCCGGGCCGACCACGATCACCGAGCGCCCCGAGTAGTCCACCCTCTTGCCGAGCAGGTTCTGGCGGAAGCGTCCTTGCTTCCCTTTCAGTCCGTCGGACAGCGACTTGAGCGGTCGCTTGTTCGGACCGGTAATGGTCTTGCCGCGCCGGCCGTTGTCGAAGAGAGCGTCCACGGCCTCCTGCAACATCCGCTTCTCGTGACGAATGATGATTTCCGGCGCGTTCAGCTCCTGCAGGCGGCGCAGTCGGTTGTTGCGGTTGAGGACTCTCCGATAGAGGTCGTTCAGATCGCTGGTGGCAAAACGTCCGCCGTCGAGCGGGACCAGCGGTCGCAGGTCGGGCGGAATCACCGGGATGACATCGAGCATCATCCACTCCGGCTTGTTCCCCGACTCCCGGAACGACTCGACGACCTTCAGCCGCTTGGCGATCTTCTTGCGCTTGGCCTCGCTCGTCGCCTCCTTCATCTCGCCGCGCAGCACCTCAGCCAGTTGGTGGATGTCGATCTGGCGCAGCAGGGCGAGGATCGCATCGGCGCCCATCCCAGCCACGAAGCTGCCATCCCCGAGCTCCTCGAGGAGCTTGAGATACCGCTCCTCCGCCAGGAGCTCTCCCCTTTGCAGTCCCGACTCCTTGGGCTCGATGACCACGTAGGATTCGCAGTAGAGGACCTTCTCCAGCTCCTTCAGGGATATGTCGAGAAGGTTGCCGATCCGACTGGGCAGGGACTTGAGAAACCAGATATGGGCCACTGGCGTGGCGAGATTGATATGTCCGAGTCGTTCGCGCCTGACCTTGGACTGAATAACCTCGACCCCGCACTTTTCGCAAACCACGCCCCGGTGCTTCATGCGCTTGTACTTGCCGCAATTGCACTCGTAGTCCTTGACCGGACCAAAAATCTTGGCGCAGAAAAGCCCGTCCCTCTCGGGCTTGAAGGTTCGATAATTGATGGTCTCGGGCTTCTTCACCTCGCCATGGGACCATTCACGGATCTTCTCCGGGCTAGCCAGAGAAATCCGGATCGCGCTGAAAGAAAGCGGGTCCTTGGGCTTTTCGAAGAAGTTGAAGATATCCTTCACTGCCTTTTCCTTTCGCGAGAACGACCGTTAGCGACTTAGCCGCTACCCACCTTCTCGGCAACCTCCCTGGCCATCGCCGCCAACCCAGCCGGAATGCCAGGCGCCGAAGCGTCCTGTTTGCGCGGAGCGCTCGGGTCTTCAATCAACTCGACGTTGAGGCATAGAGCCTGGAGCTCCTTGAGAAGCACATTGAACGACTCGGGCAGCCCCGATTCGAGGGTGTATTCACCCTTGACGATCGCCTCGTAGGTTCTCGTTCGACCGACCACGTCGTCGGATTTGACCGTCAAGAACTCCTGCAGGCAGTAGGCAGCGCCGTAGGCCTCCATTGCCCAGACTTCCATCTCGCCCAAACGCTGGCCACCGAACTGCGCCTTGCCGCCGAGAGGCTGCTGTGTAACGAGTGAGTACGGTCCAATCGATCGAGCGTGGATCTTGTCGTCGACCAGGTGGTGCAGCTTCATCATGTACATGGCGCCGACGGTCACGTCGTGGTCGAACGGCACCCCGGTTCGACCGTCGCAAAGACGGAGCTGGCCATTCAGTGACTGTCCCGCCATGGAGAGGAAGGACTTGATCTCCTCTTCCTTGGCGCCGTCGAAAACCGGGGTGGCCACGTGAATGCCCCAGCGCAGCTTGCCGGCGAACCGACCTACGTCGTTGTCGTCGAGGGCATCGACGAACTGGTGCGCCTGCTCGGTGGTGAACACCTTCTTGAGCTTCTCCCGCAGCACTCCCGCCGACCACTCGGTCTGCAAATAGCGATCGATCTGCTCCCCGAGCTTGCGAGCGGCCCACCCGAGGTGGGTCTCGAGGATCTGGCCCACGTTCATACGAGACGGAACGCCGAGCGGGTTGAGGACGATGTCCACCGGGGTTCCGTCCTCGAGATAGGGCATATCCTCGTCGGGCAGGATTCGCGAAACCACGCCCTTGTTGCCGTGGCGACCGGCCATCTTGTCGCCGACCGCCATCTTGCGCTTGATGGCCACGTACACCTTGACCATCTTGATGACGCCCGGTGGCAGCTCGTCGCCCTTGGTGAGCTTGCCGATCTTGTTCTGGTAGGTTGCCTCGATGGCGCGGATGTCGTCTTCCAGGCCAGATCTGAGCTGTTCCAGCTTCTCCTGGACAGCGCCCTCGCCCTCCACGACCTGGATTTCCGGCCAGAACTTGTAGGGCACCTCGTCGAGCGCCTCGTTGTCGAGCTTCTTGCCCTTGGCGAGGAGCACCTTGCCCTTGTCGTCGACCAGGCGAGCGTTGGTCGTCTTGCCGGCGAGCAGCTTGCGCATCCTGCCGTAGTAGGACTCCGAGATGATCTTCACCTCGTCGCGCTGATCGGTGAGAAGGCGTTCCTTCTCGGCGTCCTCGATATCCTTGGCTCGCTCGTCCTTTTCGGTACCCTTGCGCGAGAAGACCTTGGCGCTGATGATGATGCCCTGCACTCCCGGAGGCACGCGCAACGAGCTGTCACGCACGTCACCGGCCTTCTCGCCGAAGATCGCGCGCAACAGCTTCTCTTCGGGCGAGAGCTGAGTCTCGCCTTTGGGAGTGATCTTGCCGACCAAGATGTCGTTCGGCTTGACCTCGGCGCCGATGCGGACAATACCCGACTCGTCGAGATCCTTGAGCGCCTCCTCGCCGACGTTCGGGATGTCGCGGGTTATCTCTTCCTTGCCCAGCTTGGTGTCGCGGGCAATGCACTCGAACTCCTCGATGTGCACCGAAGTGAACACGTCGTCCTTGACGAGCCTTTCGGAGACCAGGATCGAGTCCTCGAAGTTGTACCCACCCCACGGCATGAAGGCGACCACCACGTTGCGGCCCAGGGCGAGCTCACCACACTCGCACGCCGGACCGTCGGCGATGACGTCACCTTCCCGCACCTTGTCGCCGCGCTCGACAATCGGTTTCTGGTTGACGCAGGTGTTCTGGTTGGAACGCTGGAACTTGACCAGGTTGTAGATGTCTGGCTTGGCTCCCACCGGATCGCCGTCGGCGGGATCGTACGGCTTGATGACTACGCGTGCAGCGTCGACCGACTCCACCACCCCGTCGCGCTTGGCCACCACCGTGACCCCCGAGTCGCGCGCCACGATACCTTCCATGCCAGTACCGACGAGCGGAGCAGCAGTGCGAACCAGCGGCACGGCCTGGCGTTGCATGTTCGAGCCCATCAACGCGCGGTTGGCGTCGTCGTTCTCGAGGAAGGGGATCAACGATGCCGCTACCGAAACCAGCTGGTTCGGCGAGACGTCCATCAGGGTGACTTCGTCGGGCCTCGCCATCACGAAGTCGCCGTTGCGCCGGCAGGACACCAGCGCATCCTGGAACTTGCCCTTCCTGTCCACCGACGCGTTGGCCTGGGCGATGTAGTGCCCTTCCTCCTGGAGAGCCGAGAAGAACTCGACCTCGTTGGAAACCCTGCCCTCGAGAACCTTGCGATACGGCGTCTCGATGAAGCCGAACTCGTTCACTCGGGCATAGGTGGAGAGCGACGCAATCAGACCGATGTTCGGGCCTTCTGGCGTCTCGATCGGACAGATCCGCCCGTAGTGGGTCGCGTGAACGTCGCGGACCTCGAAGCCTGCCCGCTCGCGAGTAAGACCGCCCGGCCCGAGCGCCGACAGCCGGCGCTTGTGGGTGACCTCCGAGAGCGGGTTCGTCTGATCCATGAACTGGGAAAGCTGCGACGACCCGAAGTATTCCTTCACCACCGCCGACACTGGCTTGGCATTGATGAGATCGTGAGGCATCAGCGTCTCGATCTCCTGAGACATGCTCATGCGCTCTTTGATCGCCCGCTCCATGCGGACCAGGCCGATCCGATACTGGTTCTCCATCAACTCGCCGACCGCGCGCACTCGGCGGTTGCCCAAGTGATCGATGTCGTCGATCTGTCCCTTGCCGTTCTTCAGATCGATGAGATAGCGAACCGTCTCGAGAATGTCACGCTTGGTCAGCACCGAGTTGTCGAGCGGCTCGTCTAGCCTGAACTTGTAGTTGAGCTTGAGCCTTCCGACCTTCGACAAATCGTAGCGTTCGGAATTGAAGAATAGATTGTGGAACAGGTGCTGGGCCGTCTCCGGCGTGGGCGGGTCGCCTGGCCGCAGACGCCGGTAGATCTCCATGATCGCCTCGTCGGGGCTCTGCAGCTTGTCGGCGATCAGGGTTTCCCGCAGGTACGGTCCGACGTTCAAATTGTCGATGAAGAGAATTTTGAACTCGGGGATGCTGTGCTCGCGCAGCTCGTCGAGCTTGGCCTCGGTGAGCTCCTCGTTGCACTGCAGCAAGACCTCGCCCGTCGTCTCGTCGATGACGTCGTGAGCCGATACCTTGCCGATCAGCTCCGCCACCTCGACGGACAGCTTCTCGACCTTCGACTCGCGCAGCTTGCGAATCGCCTGCTTGGTGAACTTGCGGTTCTTCTTGACCAGGATCTCCCGCGTGTCCGGATGGCGGATATCGCGGGTCGCCCGCTGGCCAGGGAGTAGATCGTACTCGAGCGACTTGGAGTACTTCTTGCCAGGCTCCACCCACACCGTCTCGGTGTTGTAGAAGTAGTTGAGGAGCTCCTCGGTCGAGTAGCCCAGCGCGCGCAAGAGCACGGTCGCGTGCAGCTTGCGACGACGATCGATCCTTACGTGGAACAGGTCTTTCGGATCGAACTCGAAATCGAGCCAGGATCCGCGATAGGGGATGATCCTGGCGCTGTAGAGTAGTTTTCCCGACGAGTGGGTCTTGCCCTTGTCGTGGTCGAAAAACACGCCAGGCGACCGGTGGAGCTGGGAAACCACCACTCGCTCGGTTCCGTTGATGATGAAGGTCCCGTTCTCCGTCATCAGCGGAATTTCCCCGAAGTAGACCTCCTGCTCCTTGACGTCGCGCACCGACTGGGATCCAGTCTCCTCGTTCACGTCCCAGACTACGAGCCGGATCACGACCTTGATCGGGGCAGCGAAAGTCATCCCGCGCTGCCGGCACTCGTCAACGTCGTACTTCGGCTTTTCCAGGTTGTAGGAAACGAACTCCAGCGAGCTGGTCTCCGAAAAGTCCTTTATCGGGAAAACGCTCCCGAAAACGCCCTGCAATCCGACGGTCTCCCGCTGGTCGGGAGGTATGTCCTTTTGCAGGAACTTCTCGTACGACTGCTTCTGAATATCGATGAGGTTCGGAATGTCGATGATCTTTGGAATCTTCGCGAAACTCTTCCGAACCCGGAAGTTGCGTTGGATCGCCGTTGCCATCCTAGATTTTCCCCTCCAGGGCACAAGACAACCCTGTGGCCCGTTGCGGGCCGAAGTCGCATGAGGAGAGTACGACCGCTCGCGCGATCAGCTTCAAGCTGCCTTTTTTTC
>JAZDLZ010000277.1:0-2280 GCA_043801535.1 Pseudomonadota bacterium | reverse complement strand
CTGGCCATCGCCCAGGCGTTGGTCGAGGCTCACCGGCACCGTGTGCTGCACCGCGATCTCAAACCGGAAAACGTGGTCTTGGCCAAGGATGGCCGGCTACGGCTGGTCGATCTCGGACTGGCCAAGGTGCGTACGCGCATGCCGTCGAGGATTCCGGATTCGGTCACCGGAGTGAACGCGCCCCGACCCTCGATTCCTGCGCCGGGCTCTTCCTCGGGCGAGAGAGTGGAAGTGGCTGATTGCCGGAGAGCAAGCGGGGTAGTGTCTGGTTACGCCACGGCAGCTGGGACAGTGCAGGGCACGCCAGCGTACATGGCACCGGAGCAGTGGCGGGGAGAAGAGAGCAGCGAGGCAACGGACATCTGGGCGTTCGGGGTGATCCTGCACGAGCTGTTGGTTGGCCGGCGTCCGTACACCGAGAGAAACTCGCCAGATCTGCGGGCGGCGATACTGCAGCCCAGGCCAGTGGCCATGCTGGCGCCGAGCCGCGACCTCCCAGTCGAGCTAGTCGAGCTGGTTGCTCGTTGTCTCGAGAAGGACGGGACAAGACGACCCGCAGCTTCGCAAGTGGTCGACGCGCTCGAGCGGCTGTTGTCGGAGCGACGTCGCCACCTCGTCGCCGAGCAGAGCCCGTTTCGCGGGCTATTTCCCTTTTGCGAACGTCACGCCGACGTGTTCTTCGGCCGCGATAGCGAGATCGCGGTCTTCCTGGAGAGCTTGCGCGACCAGGCAGTGATACCGGTGGTGGGACCGTCGGGAGCGGGGAAGAGCTCTTTCGTCCAGGCCGGGGTGATTCCCCGCCTGCGCGAACAGGGCGCCTGGCAAACGCTGACAATCCGACCCGGGGCAGATCCGTTTGGCGTGCTGGCTGCGCGTCTGCTGGCGGACGATACCGGTCTGCGGGCGAGCGAGAGCGTTGCCAGTGCCATTCGGACCTCCGACCTCGTGCCGCCCGATCTTCTGCGCAGCATGGCCGGAGTCGAGGAAACAGCGCGAACGCCGCCGGCAATCCCGATCCAGCTCGATGCGCTGATCGAGCAGCTGCGCCGCAAGCCAGAGATTCTCGGCGTGTTCCTGCACGATCTGGCGGTACGGGAACGGTGCAAGGTGTTGCTGTTCGTCGATCAACTCGAAGAGACGTACACGATGGTCGCGGACAGGACGGCACGAGAGGCATTCATCCGGGCGATTTGCAGGGTGGCGGATCATCCGTCGAGCCCGGTGCGAGCGGTGTTCACGATCCGCGACGATTTTCTCGGTCATCTCGGGGGCGGGTCCGAGGTGGCAGCGGCGCTGGCACGGGTGTTCGTGCTGCGGCGTCCGAGCAGAGAAGGAATGGAAGAGGTGCTGACCCGGCCGCTGGCCATGGTTGGCTATTCCTACGACGACCCGCCGCTGGTGTCCGAGATGGTCGAGTCAGTCCAAGACGAGCCAGCGTGTCTGCCTCTACTCCAGTTTGCTGGCAATATGCTGTGGGAACGGCGCGACAAGAGCAGGCGGCTCCTTTGCAGGACCACCTACGAGGCAATGGGTGGGGTGGCTGGCTCGCTCGCCGAGCACGCCGATGGAGTGTTGGCAGGGATGACGCCGGCGCAGATCGATCTGACACGGCAGCTCTTGTTGCGTCTGGTAACCTCGGCGGGCACTCGGAGGACGCTGCCGGCGGCAGCAGCAGTTGCCGGTCTCGGCGCCGGAGTGGAGGATGTTCTCGAAAAGCTGACCCAGGCGCGGCTGCTGACCGTGCGTAGGGCAGCCGATTCTGGCCGGCGACAACAGGGGGAAGGAAAGGGTGGCAGTGGCGAGGCAGTGTTGGATCTAGTACACGAGTCGCTGGTGCGCACCTGGAGGCGTCTGGCGCGGTGGATCGAAGAAAGCCACGAGGAGCTTGCGCTTCTTGCCGAGATCGGTCAGGCAGCCGAGCTGTGGGAGAAGCGCGGCCGGCGGCACGAGGAAGTTTGGCAGGGAGACGCGCTGGCCGACGCCAGGCGCAAGCTGGCCAGGCTAACGACAAAGGTGCCGGAGTCGGTGGCGCAGTTCGTCGAGGCTGGGCTGCGCAAGGGAAAACGGCAGCGCCGGCGCAAGAGGCTGCTTGCGGCTGGCACGATGGCGTTTCTGGTGGTGGTGGCGGTGGTGTCGCTGTGGCAGAGAGAGGTCGCCAAGCTACGGGCGGTCGAGGCGCAGACACAGCGCGCACGAGCAGAGCAACGCGAAGCGGAAGCCCGGCGGGTGGGAGCGAGAGCAGCGTTCATCCGCGGCGAGCTGCTCGAGGCACGAGCCATG
>JAZDLZ010000445.1:0-4110 GCA_043801535.1 Pseudomonadota bacterium | reverse complement strand
CTTTGATCCTGAAGACCTCCACTCGGTGCCGCAATGCTGCCAGTACTCGCTCGAGGCGTCCCTCGACGTTCGGATCCTCCAAGAGCGACAGCCGTTCCTCGGTGGAGAGATCGAGATTGGCTGCTGCCAGATCGGCAAGTCTGCCCGGATTCTGGATCTGTTCGATGACTGTTGCGGTTTCGTCGGGGATCTCGGGCGAGAGCTCGATGACCTGCCTGGCTACGGTGCGAACGGCAAGAGCGAGTCCCTCGATCTCGACGGGATGCGCGACCAGGTCGGGAATGCCCTCGATTCTGGCTACCAGATAGGGAGCTCGACGAGGATATTCGACCAGCCGGCATCGCTCGAGGCCACGCAGCACCACGGTGATGCGGGTCTCCGAGAGCTTCAGCACTTTCAGGATCTCGGCGAGAACGCCGATCGGGTGCAGATCCTCTGGTTGGGGGTCGTCTCGCTGGGGATCGCGCTGGCTAGCTACGACCAGGCGAGCATCTGGGCCTCGGCTGGCGACGTCGTCGATCAGGCGTAGTGAGCTTGTCCTCCCAACGTCGATTGGTAGCACCAGGCCGGGAAAGAGAACCAGATTGCGGAGGGGTAGTACTGGAAGCTCTGTCTTGTTGGCAGTCATGGAAAGGAGTTGGTTCCGGGCGTGACGCGGATCCACGTGAAGGTGTTTAGTCACGGTAGGCGAGGCTTGCCAGGGGCACCTTGACTTGGGAGAAGCGACTCTGCTTTTATCTTCGGCGAATCAAACGGCTACGGTCGCGAACGACGTATCGGAATGCAGCGCGAAAACAAGTGGTTCGAAGCCAATGTATCGTCGAGCTCTCGCTCCCAGAGTTGCCGATCGTGCTCGGTCAATTGCTGCCTTGGATATCGCCAGGGCTGAATTCGAGGGTTCGGAGGACCTATCTATGAACGAGGCGACGGGAATTCGGACCATCTGCGAAAATTGCCGGGGCAACCTGGCGTGGGACGCAACTCGTGGCCAGCTACGCTGCGAGTCGTGCGGGACGCTGCAGGCCGTGCCCGCTTCACCGGTCCATCCGCAAGGTGGGGACATCGTCGAGTATGATCTGGCCTCGGCGCTGGCGCGGTCCAGGCCGCGTGGTCGACTGGGGGCGGGTGCGCGCCAGGTGAAGTGCAACGAGTGCGGTGCCACCGTCGAATTCCCCGACAACGTGGCGGCGACGAAGTGCTCCTTCTGCGATTCTCCGTCGGTTCTGTCGCAGGAGGCGCGCGCCGACTTGCTTGCACCGGAGTCGCTGATCCCGTTTGCGGTCGACCGGGACCACGCGGTGGCTTCGTTCAAGTCATGGCTTGGCAAGCTGTGGTTTCGACCGTCGGATCTCAAGGAAAAGGCGGGTGTTGCGGAGCTGAGGGGTGTCTACATCCCGTACTGGACTTTCGACTGCAGCGTTACCTCGCGCTGGACAGCCGATGCCGGCTACTACTACTACGTCGACGAAAGGTACACCGCGACCGAGAACGGTAAGACGGTCGAGCGTGCTCGACGGGTGCGGCACACTCGCTGGGAGCCAGCCTCGGGCCAACGCCGGGATTCCTACGACGACCACTTGGTGCCTGCTTCGCGGGGATTGCCGCCCAAGCTGAGCGAGGGGATCAAGGCATTCGACACTGGTGGCCTGGTGGCCTACGCGCCGCAGTACCTGCAAGGTTTCGCGGCGGAGAGCTACGCCATCGACCTCGGGGAGGCCTGGGGCTCGGCGCAGAGCGAAATCTCCTCGGAACAGGTGGCGAAGTGCGCTGGTGACGTGCCCGGCGACACCCACCGCGATCTGCGTGCGAACCACAGCTTCGCCGAGGCGACGTTCAAGCACATCCTGTTGCCAGTGTGGCTGGCAGCGTTCCGCTACAACAGCAAAGTGTATCGTTTCCTGGTGAACGGTCAGACTGGGGTAGTTTCGGGCGAGGCACCGCTTTCGGTGTTGAAGGTGCTGTTGTTCGTCGCCCTGCTGGTGGCGATCGCCGTCGGCATCGTGCTGCTGTCCCGCTTCCGCTAGTCTCATGCCGCCCAGATCCCGCCCCAAAACCAGCTATGCAGTCGGCATCCTGTTGCTCATCGCGCTCGTGGACGAGCTGGTCGGAAGCGGGATGGACGCATCGTGGCCGCTCATCCAGAATGAGCTTGGGCTGTCCTACAGTCAGATCGGGCTGTGCATGGGACTGCCTGCGCTGGTATCGGGCTTGGTCGACCCGTTCACCAGCGTGCTCGGTGATACGGGACGTAGGCGACTGGTGGTGCTCGTGGGCGGGCTTGCTTTTGCCGGTGCGTTGCTGCTGCGCAGCGCGAGCCCGTCGTATATGCTTCTTCTGTTTTCTCTCGTGCTGTTCTACCCGGCGTCCGGGGCTTTTGTGAACCTCTCGCAGGCGAGTCTCATGGATCTCGACCCTGCGAAGCGCGAGGTAAACATGGCGCGATGGACCTTTCTCGGCTCGACCGGGATGGTCGCCGGCCCACTCCTGCTCGGTGGTTTCTTGCTGCTGGGCTTTTCGTGGCGGCATCTGTTCCTTGCCGCTGGCTGCATGTCTCTGTTCGTGGCGATGTGGCAATGGCGAGTCGTGTCTCAGCACGAGAACGACCCCGTCTCCTTCCGTCAGGTCCTCGACACGATCGTGGACGCCTTCAGGACGAAAGGCGTGTTGCGATGGCTCCTGCTCATTCAGGCAGGCGACCTGATGGTGGACCTATTGATGGCGTTTCTCGCCCTCTACTTCGTCGAAGTCGGCCGAGTGTCGCCGGCACAGGCTGCCCTCGCCGTGAGCGTCTGGACCGGTGTCGGTCTGGTCGGGGATTTTCTTCTGATCCCTCTGCTCTCGCGGATCAAAGGGCTGGTCTATCTGCGGGCGAGCGCCGGCATCATGCTGCTCCTCTTTCCCTCTTTTCTGCTCGTGCCTTGGTTTTGGCTCAAGCTGGTTCTCGTCGGTCTTCTTGGATTCTTCAATTCGGGCTGGTATGCCATCCTTCAGGCACAGGTTTTCGCTGCCCTTCCAGACCGCAGCGGCACGGCCGTTGCGTTGTTCAACTTGTCCTGTCTTGGTGGTGCGTTGATTCCAATCCTGCTCGGCGTGATCGCCGAGTCGTTTGGTCTTTCCGTGAGCATGTGGTTGCTCATGTTGGGACCGTTGGCGTTGCTGGTTGGGATCAAGAAGGCGCATTTCGTCCAGGACGATTCGCTGGCGGCGAGCTGATTCTCAAGTATGTCATCGTGGCAGGGCGGTGATATCGGTTTGCCGACGGGAGGCAAACCGTTCGGTGCTCTAGGCAGTACCGTAGGCGAAGACCTGCTGAAGAACAACCTCTGGCGACACGTACATCCCGACAATCGAATCGCCGGTCTTGTTGCCGAACGATCGCAGGAGAGCACGGCCAATTTGGCTCTCGACGGAGACTAGCTTGAGTAGGTCGAGGCGGAAGAGACGGATCTGATCCTTGATCGACTCGACCGTCGCCGCAATCTGCTGGTATGCAGCCGTTGGCCCAATCTGATCGATACTATGACTTCCAATCGCGAGCCTCATCCCTTCCGACGACGGATCGGCGAACCAAACCGCAAATTCCAACGGTATGCCCTGGTCGTGCAGAGTGCGAACAACTAGACGGCCCTCGTTCACAAGCGTTTCTTCAACCATGAGGGAAATCCTCCCGGGTTCTCGACAGCGGCGATGAAGTCACGAGTCTTCCTTTCCGAAGTCGCCGTGGGATCGTAGCGGAGCTCCGCAGGATCCCAATCCTTCAAAACCAAGTACGACTCATTCAGCGTGGCGTCGCGGCTCCTATCGAACTGCAACGCATCGTTGAGCCTAGCCGTCTTCAGCAACGTCTCGAACGAATGAGTGTAGTGCGTCCTGTTGGTATCGCGGGGCGGGAACTCTGACGCCTGGACGGTATTGCAAATCAACGCCTTCAGGAGGGTGTGATCGTCCATGATTGTGCGGCCACCTACGTTCGTCGCCGGGACGTTCATGTGGCAGGAGGAATGCGCCATAGGCCAACGCAGGCACAGCGACGGCCATCGTCGTGGGGTCGGGACTGCGCTCGGAGCAGGATCGCCACCAGACAAGTCATTGATCGAGCACGAGCACGTC
>JAZDLZ010000265.1:0-6501 GCA_043801535.1 Pseudomonadota bacterium | reverse complement strand
TGATAGCAAACTAGAATCAGGAGAGCCACGATGCAACGCATGCTTCTTGCTTTCGTCATTCCCTTCCCGCCGGCAGGATTCTTGCTGGCCCGCCGATGCCGATGCCCGCTCGCACGTTGATAGTCGAGACCTCGAGCCTCGACGGGTTGCGCAAGGCAGCGCGCGAACGGTTGGTGGCAGATGGCTATCGCCTTCGCTTGGAGACTTGAAAAAAGACTAGTTTGGCAGAGCAATCACGGCTGTCGGGTCGCAATTGCGGGCGGCTCGGCTCATCTTCATTCTGGCAGGAGACCAGGCGATGGCTCGCGTGGTCGTGATGTCTAGCGGACTTCGCGTCGGCGTGGGCGTTCACGCACAGAGAGAGATTTGCTGTACGCCGCGCATCGTATCGCGCAGCAGGAATAGCGCCCGCAGTCTGTCCGCGACATTTGGTCAATTGGAGGAGCTATAGTCATGAGCTTGGAGCGAATGAGAGTAGAGACTCGGTGTGGTTCATCGTCCGAAGCCCTTTCTCGAGAGAGTAGCTGTCGACGGGGTCTGTTCGTCGTCTTGAGTCTCGGCGTCGCGTTCCTCGTGTCTCCGTCGCGGGAGGTGAGAGGCGACGACGGCGACTGGTGTGGGGCGGACATGTGCATCAGCGAGCCGCCATACTACCCATTCGATCCAGACAAGGAGGATGGGAACCGACGCTGGGTTTCCCCGGTCTTCCCGGGGGACCCCGACGACGTGCCTCGCCCGACATTTCCGAACGCGAGTCCCGTCTGGATGGTGGGCGAGGGGTATCGCTACCATCTCACGCTCAAGGCAGTGCCAGATCAGTTTATCCTGGCCGCGCCGGAGTCCGCCGACATCGGCATTCGCCATGGATTGACGTTTGCGGCGTCCTATCGCGACGCCCAGATTCGGGCCCCGTTCATGACCGCGATTGCCGCTGCTAAGGTGCAGGTGCCTTCTGTCACGGACGCAGCGGAACCGGATGTGTTGCCGTATGGTGCCAAACAGGGGGGGTCTCCGGACGTCGTACGGCCCCAGTTGGCGGAGTTTGATGGCGAGGTGGCTGGCACCGATCCTATCAGTCTGTCGGATGGTGAGCTCGTGCTCCGGCGAACAGATCTTGCGCTCCCCGGCTTTGGCATTCCGTTTCGTTTCGATCGAACCTATCGGAGCCGCAGTGACAGCGATTCGTCCTTGGGACACGGTTGGGACCATTCGTACAATCGACGATTGAAATTGAAGCAGATTGGCGATACTGCGGATCGCAGCATCCTCTACTCGGCAGGTGACGGCCGCCAGCTCCTATTTCGCTGGGCAGGGCAGTCGGAAACGGTTTCCGATGCGGGCATTGAGGTGACGGAGATCCTGTTCGAAGGACCGCTCGGCATTCACCAGAGGCTGCGTGGCTACCAGGAGCGATGGACTGCCAGCGCTCCGCCCAGTGTCATTCAATACAGCCATCACTACTGGATTCTTTCGGAGCCTGACGGCACTGCCGCAACCTTTCTTGCGGCGACAGCATTCGGATCAGACGACTCAACCGTGGCCTTGCTTGGCCGTCTCGAGGATTCGAATGGTAATGGGCTGCAGTTTCATTGGGAGCTGACGCCAGACAATGCCGATCAACGCCTCGCCTCAGTCACCGACAGTGTCGGGCGCACGATTCTCTTCAGCTACCGAGACGATGGTTTCCTGGAACGGGTACTGGAACCCGATTCAGGCCTCGAAGCTTCGTATTCGGTCGATGCCTTTTCCGGGAGTCTGGCGTCTGTGGTCTCGTCGAATGGCGCAATTGAGCAATACACGTACGACCATGACCCAACACGACCGCCGGCAGACTACCTTCCCGAGCCAACTTTGAGAGACGCGTGCGCTGTCGCGTGCAGTCCGGCGGGTACTTTTCCCCTTGCCCAGGGAGTGTGTGACGACGCTGTCGAGACTGGAAGAAGAGAGTGTTTCGCTCGCTGTCAGCAATGTGAGCCGGAGTGCAGCGCGCAATGCGGATTGAACATGGAGTGGTACCAGAAAAAGTGTGAAACGGCCTGCGGTAAGTCCTGTCACCGAGACACGTGCAACGAGGAGAACCGACAGCGGTTGTGCGAAAGGGTATTCGACGAGCTGATCGCTGGGGAATGCGACCAGTGTGTCGAATACTGCGCCGAGCACTCAAAAGATGGCTGCTACGCTCTTGCGATGTGCATTGGCGGGACTACCGACGATGGTCCTGACGGACCTGGGACGGGAACGGCTTGCCTCGAACAGGGAGAATGGGCATGGGATACCCTTGTTGCAATTGCCAACTGGGTTTGGGATGGCGCCGTCTGTCTTTTTGCCTGGGTTCCCGGCGTTGAATGCGGCTCGAATTTCGTCGAGGATTTCTACAACTTCTGTCACAAGTACGTGACGACCTGTTGCGCGTACGGTACGAACTGTGGCGAAGGCAGTGTCAATGCTGGCAGGTCCTGTCAGTCGGAATGCCGAAGCGGTTTCTTGGGGGGCATATATCCCTGGCGGTGCATAGAATTGATTGCGGACGATTGCGAGGCAGTATGCCTTCCGGAGTGTCGCACCCGTTGTGTCGAGGAATCCCTGAGCAGGTGTCCGCAGGGCTGCGCCGAAGGTTGCGACATCCTGGCGTGCGCCAGGGAGTGCCAGGCAGTCGACTACGAGGGGCAATGCCGGGAGGGATGCTTCAATGGGTGTCTGGCCAAGGGTCGTGAGGCTGGCACGGGGTATCCGGCTGGTCCGAAGTATGGCCACCCGGATGATCTGAACTACAACCTTCTCCAAGTCATCGACGGAAACGGGACAGTTGTCCTGCAGAATATCTACGGGAACGACATCAAGTCGCCCTCCTTCGACAGCGTGATTCACCAGTCGTTCGGAGGGCGAGAGGTTTCTCTGTACTATCGAGACTTCGTCGCTGAGGAACGCGGCGATGTTGCCATTCCCAAGGATGGGCCTGCGCTGGCCTATGTCACCGATCGAGCCCATTACGAGAGCGTTGAAATATGTCCGTCCGCCTGCATCGCGCAATCGCAAACGCCGGCGGATGCGGAATACGTCCCGTGGTTGAACAATCTGCTCGTCATGGAGCCCTCCTCCGAGAGAATCGGTGGCTTGACGGCAACGGGCACGGGCGTTGGACCGGCATTCCCGCCGACCGTGCTTCGCGTTTCTCGTTTGGAAACGGGAGCGTGTGTCGCGCAATCCGTTGCAGCAGCCGACAAGATTCCGATCGTAATGAGCTTCTCAATCGACACCGGGAATGGCCAGGCGTCGTTTGCGTACCAAGGAAACGGGCAGTTCGCTGCAACCGGGGATGCCGCAGCATTGGACTACCTCGTTGGCCTCGGTGAGCTCACGGTCTTCGTCGACAGGGGCCTGGTCTTTCGTGCCTATCCTCACCGTCCCCTTGGCATGGTCCACGTCACGGAAGGCTACTGCTATCGTCCGTTCAGAACAGTCCCGACTGATTCTGGCACCATCGTGTTCGAACCGAGCAATGCCTGCTCCGACAGCCTGCTTGCCAGCCCGATGGCAACGGTCGTGCGCGACGAAGGGACTCTCGCCGCCTACTCGATGCTAGGTCCAGCCGCGCTCGGCACTCGCGACGTTTTTGCCGGGACGGTGCTCGCCCCTGGCCGCTGGACAATGCAATGGAATCAACTGCCTGGGGTACCCGGAACGTATCTGCCTGCCATTGGACCAGAGGACGGTGCGGCACCGAATTCGCTGGTGCGGGCCCAGCTCGAGTCAGTTGTGGCAGCGCCGCTACTAGCACCGCCATCGGCTCAATCCATTCCGTTGCAGCCGGTGGTCGCCTATCACCTGCCTGCTGCTGCTCGACCGCAGGTCGTCGGATCCCTCGAGGTTGTCGATATCGCACTGCCCATCTGGGATTCGGACATTCGGTTCGTTGCCAGCGAGAACATTCCCGAATGCCTGTATAGCTTGCCGGGGAACCCGATGTCGGGTATTGGTCCCGATGCTCCAGGACCCAAGCCGGAGCGGGCAACGGTCGTCATCGATCCATATGGCGTGCCGTGGACCTACTATTACAAAGACGGGCTGGCCATTCGTCGCATCAATCATCAGTCATATTCCAATTGGGCCTATAACTACGACGGAGCTGGCAATCTGCTGGCGGTGGCTGAGCCGCTTGGCGGCCGGGTGTGCAACAGGTACGACTGGAACGGAATGCTCACCAAGACCGTCAGGCTGCCGGCGCCCGATAGTCTGGCTTCGGGGTCGGGGTCGACGGCGGTGGTGCAGCGCTTCAGCTACACGGCGGAGCCTGTTCGCCTCGAGAAAGCGTATGACCCGCGCGATCCGAATCGAGCGCTCGTCAAGTACCAGTGGGATGCCAAGGGGAATCTTCTCTCGGTAACCAACGGGGTCGGCGAGAAGACCACGGTGGTGCCGAACGGGTGGGGGCTTCCAGAAGCCGTTGTTGCTCCGGATGGCTCGACGACGACCTACCAATACGACGGGTCGGCGTCGCCGTCGATGATTGTCGTCGATGCGGCGGGAGGCTCGCCCCTGGTCCTGGAAGTGGTACACGACTCTGGTGGACACCCCACTTCGGTTGTGTCGCCGCTCGGGGAACGGCGACAACTGACCTGGGAAGGCGACCGTCTCGTCGCGATTACCACCGAGGCAGGGGAGCTAGCAAGCACCGAGCAACGTACCTATGACGACGCGGCGCGGCTGGTCGCTGTTGCTGACGAGGAACGCGGCGTCGAGATGACCTACGATGCGCTCGGTTACGGGCGCACCGTTACCCGGCGTGCGATCGACGGAAGCCTGTCCTCGACGACGTGTCTGCTTCACGGCCCAGACGGACGGGTCCTCGAGAGCGTGCAGCCTGAGGGACAAAGGATCCGCTATTCGTACGATAGCGAGGGACGGCAGAACGCCGTCGTGGCTGGCGCATGGGCAGATGATCCTGCCGAATGGGACGATGCTTGTCCCAGCCTTCTTGCTGCCGAGGTTCCGCTTCAGGAGACGGCGCTCTGGCAGGCCGAGTACGACCGCGCCGGAAAGACAACGTCGACCATTGACGGCCGCGGCCTGCGAACGTCGCTGCGCTACGACGGTTTCGGCCGTCTCGCCATGGTCACCAACAGCGAGGATACTTCGCAGCGATTCGGCTACGACGCGCTGGGGAACGTAGTCTGGAAAGCCGCGTATGGCGCCGCCGGTCAAGCAGTTCCCTATCGTCGACCTCTGCTCGGCGATACCGGGCTCGAGGCAGCGGTGGAGTACGAATACGATGCCGCAGGCCGGCTGGTGAAGGAAGACCAGTGGCACTTTGTCGCGGTGACGGGTCAGCCCGTCGGTGATGGCCACGTGACAACGTCCTATTCCTACAGCCCTGGTGGGCGTACGGTGACCGTCACCGACGATCTGGGACGGGCGACGATATTCGAGGCCGACGGCGCGGGGCGGCGGACCGCAGTGGTGCTGCCGACTGGAGATAGTTTCACGACGAGCTACTTGGACGGTGGCCAGACGATTCTCACGAGCCAGCCTGCGCCGACGCCGAGCGGGGTGCTGTCGCAAGTGATGAGGCTGACTGTCTGGGGAGCGCCCGATACCCTGGAGACGGAAGACGGGCTGGTGCTGCGCGACTGGGAGTACGACAGCCACAAGCGAATGCGCTCGATCGTCGAGGCGAGTGGGATGGTGACGGAGCTCGTGCCCGATGCCTTTGGGCGGGCGGCGACCCAGCGGACTGTGTTTGCCGAAGGGGTTGAGGAGACGATCCGGCGAGCATGGGATCACAATGGTTGGCTCACCGCAATTGCGAGCGATGCTGGGGTTGGCACCGGCGAGCGGTCGTTTGTCTACGACTACGATCTCCTCGGTCGAGTCGAACGGGTCGTTGATCCGCTCGGAAACGAAGAAACGTATGCCTACGAGGGAGCGACTGGCCTGGTAGCAACGCGAATCGACGCCAGAGGAGTCGAGTATCGCAACACCTGGTCGCCAGCAGGTCTGCTCAGCCGGATCATGGCAATGCCACCGGTCGACGCCGATCTGGGCGAGATTCAGTTCAGGAGTTTCACCTACGATGCGCTGGGCCGAGTGGTGTCGGCGCTGGATTCGGGTGAGTCCTATCCATACACCACCGACGACATCAACACCTACCTTGGCTGGGACTCGCTCGGAAACAAGACCGGCGAATGGGATACCAATCTCGGCGTCAACTATGCGATTACCCATCAGTACGACGGAGTGCGAGAGACCCCGATCGCCTCGAAGCTGGGACCGTTGCAGGTCGGTCGCTCGTTCGATGCTCTAGGACGGCTCACCGATGTCCGACTGGCAGGTGAGACGAATCCCGCCGTTCACTTCGACTACCTGGGCCTGGGCAGCCACCGCCTGATTGGCGTCGGCGACTCCGCTGGCCCAAGGCACACCGAGCGCGTCCAGACCGGTCAAGCCGTGGTTCTCCGTCACCACTCGTCCACCCGAATCAACCTGGAAGACGGAAGCTGTTTC
>JAZDLZ010000373.1:0-4364 GCA_043801535.1 Pseudomonadota bacterium | reverse complement strand
CGAATCGTGCTCGACGAGCACATTCAGCGGCGATCGCGCCCGCAGCGGCTCGATGACCTGCTCGAAAGGCCGGCGACCTTCCTCGAAGTTGGCGATCTGGCCACGGGCAAGCCGCGCCTCTTGGCCAAGGAAGCCCTGCTCTGGCTGAGGACGCAACTCGAGTGGGATCTGGCCGAGGAGGACCTTTTCTCGACGAACCGGAGAATAGCCGCGCGGTTGGTCGATGGCACATCGATTGCCGGCAACGTCCTCTATGATACTGGTACGAGCGATGACTCGCTCTGCGAGTTCATGAACCGTCAGGGACACTACTTCGAGGTCGTCCAGGACTCGCACATCTACTTCGTTCACAAGAAGTTCGTGTGCTGGGTCAGCGAGGAGATGAGCGAATGAATCTCGAAGCGATTGCCCAGAATCTGTCCCGTCTCGGTGCCAGGGCGCTAGTCCTCGTGTCCGGCTGCCCGGCAATGCTGCGTTTTCCGTCCGGGGACAAGTATGCCCAGCAGTCGCTGACACACGACCAGCTCACCGTGCTGCTGCTCGAGTCGGCACCAGCCTCGGCGCAAGCCGACCTTCATGCTGGCAGGCCTCCAGCCGTCTTCACCGTGGCTGCCGGCGGCGCGGCCTATCGAGTCGAGACCGAGGGCGCTCGCGGCACCTGGCGAGTAACCATCACGCCTGACAATCGTTCAGGTCGTCCTTCGGCAGACAGCCAGCCGCCAGCCAGAGTGCCTGCTCCGCCAATTGCACGGACGGAAAGAGAGCCCGTGGCAGCTCCTCGAGCGACCGTCCAGGTGTCAACCAAGGCGCCAGACCAAGCGCCAGACCAGTCGCCAGCCGAAGAGCGCCGCCCACCGGACTCGGCGCCATCTCGCGAGCCGGAAATCAATTCGATTTTGCGGCAGTTCGTCAAAGACAAGGGATCGGACGTGCATCTCGGCGCTGGCCTGGCGCCGTATTACCGGGTCAGCGGAAACGTAAGACCAATGCCCGACCGCGAAGTGCTGAGCCAGGCCAGATTGCAGGCAATGCTGTTCGAGATCATGCCGGAGCGTTCTCGCCAGGAATTCGAGCAGACGTCGGACTGCGACTTCGCTTACGCAGTTCCTGATCTGGCACGGTTTCGCTGCAACGTCGGTATCGACCGCAATGGCGTTTTTGCAGTGATCCGCCGCATCCCGTTCGAAATCTTGACTCCGGAGCAGATTGGGCTGCCTCCCAAAGCGCTCGATCTCTGCTGGCTCACCAAGGGGCTGGTGGTGGTTACCGGGCCGACTGGCAGCGGCAAGTCGACAACCTTGGCGACTCTCGTCGACGTCGTCAATTCGCAGCGCGAAGACCACATAATCACCATCGAGGACCCGATCGAATTCGTCCACCCCGTCAAGAAGTGCCTGATAAGGCAGCGCGAAGTCGGCGAGCACACGTCTTCGTTCAAGCGCGCCCTGAAGGCGGCCTTACGCGAGGATCCGAACATCGTCCTCGTCGGCGAAATGCGCGATCTCGAAACGATCGAGATCGCCATCGAGACCGCACAGACCGGACACTTGGTATTCGGCACCCTGCACACCACCACTGCACCGTCGACGGTCGACCGGATCATCGATCAATTCCCAGCCGATCGCCAAGGCCAGATCCGGTCGATGCTCGCCGAATCGCTGCGAGGCGTGATTGCCCAGACGCTGTGCAAGAAGGTCGGCGGCGGTCGCGTCGCTGCCTACGAAATCCTGCTGGGCAACCGGGCGGTGAGCAATCTCATCCGGGAAGGCAAGACATTCCAGCTCTACTCCTTGATGCAGACCGCCAAGGCGAGTGGCATGCTCACCCTCTCCGATTCGTTGCTACAGTTGGTCAAGAACAATCTGGTTACGCCCGAAGAAGCCTTCATGAAGGCAGTGCTGAAGGACGAATTCAAGATGATGCTCGACAAGGCAGGCCTCAAGCTCGAGCTTCCCACTGCCGTCGAATAGCGAGCGCCCCTACTACTTGTCTAAGCACAATGCCAGTCACTTAAGGAGCCTCGGTGGTCGGGGGCGGGCAGCTTTTCGGCGAGCAGCCCGCCCCCTCAACCCGGGCTGGCGAAAAACCTCAGGAATTCCGCTCTCCTGGCTCCTTAAGCTTAAGTGACTGGCATTGTGCCAAAGCAGGCTCGCTCGGTCCTCTTCTCAGCTCTGGGCTCGGAGCTGAGGCGGGGGCTGGGGCGTCGATTGGGCGTCACCGGCGGACTCGGGCGGACCGCGGCGAAGGATCCTCACTACCGCCAGGAAGAACGAGACGATGATGGGTCCGGCGATCAGACCGACCAATCCGAATGCGGAGAGCCCACCCAGGAAAGAGAAGAAGATGACCGCGCCGTGCAGAGGAACGCCCATTCGCATGAGCAGCGGCTTGAGCACGTTGTCGATCATGCTGATCGCTGCCACGCTCCAGATGGCGAGAAACACGGCGGCAGCATGGTGTCCGGTGGCGAACAGGAGCAGTGCGAGGCCGAGGCCAACCAGAGTCGCGCCGCCGACGGGAATGAAGGCTGCCACGAAGGCAAGGAGGGTGAAGAACATCGGATGGGGAACGCGGGCGATCAGGAACCCGATCAGTGCCACGATGGTCTGCGCCGTGGCCGAGGCGATGGCGGTAAGAAGCACGGCCACGGAAACACGACGGAAATCAGCCAGGAGCTCGCCCATCTGATCGGGGATCGGCGAAACCCGGCGCATCCATTCGGTAAGCTTGCGGCCGTCGGTGAGGAAAAAGAACAAGGCGATGAACATCAATACCGTCTGGAGGAGGGCATTGGACGTCGCGCTGAAGAAGCCGCCCAGTGCTGCCGCACCACCTTCCTTGGCAACCGTAAGAGCACGACCGATATCCAGGCCTGCCAATCCAGCGGCGGATTGCTGAGCTGGTCCCTGCATTGCTTTTGGCAGGATGCGCACCAGTCCATCGATGCCCTGGTTCTGGATTGTTTCACGAACGAAACTGGCGCCTTCGCAGATTTCGATTACCACGGTGGTGGCAATGGCGCTGAGAGGGAGAACCAAGAGAAACGCCACCGCCAGGGTGATGAAAGCCGCGGCAAGAGAACGTCTGCCGCGGAACCAGCGTTCGATTCGATCGCAAGCTGGGCTCAGTGCTCCTCCGAGGACAGCGGCCACGAACAGCGCCTTCGCGAAAGGCTGCACGATTAGCATGACCAGTGCCAGCGCGAGGACTACTAGACAAATGAGGACTATTCGCGTCGTAGTGGGTGTTGCTGCCATACGGGGGAGATTACCAGACCTTGCCCGTCAGGTCGCGGCGCGGATCCAGCGTTCGAGCCGATCGCCGCAGCGCATGGGCGGCACGGCAGCGATGATTGACCGGCGGTGGACGGACTACCGGCAGGCCGCCCTCCCACACCGTTGGCACGGTGCCCCAGACGTCGTCCAATAGCTCGCAGTAATCGCGGGAGAACACTCCCAGACGCACGACGACATGGCCACCGAGCTCGGTCGCGGCGTGGAGGTCGTTGCCGGCGAGGAGCAAGTGAACGATCGACCCGTGGAGCTTGGTCGAGTCGAGCATGGTTCCGTTCTGCAGGTTCCACAGCCCGAGCACGCCGTTCGCGAACCCGGCGATGAGCGTTCCGGATGGACCAGCGTGCAGGCGTACTACCGGGCTGGCCGGAGCATCCTCGAATGCAAAGGACGGGCGTGGTTGCAGGCGATCGAGCGGCACCAGCACGATGTGTCCTTCCCGGAAGCCAAGTGTCAGAAAGTCGCCAACTCGTCCGACCGCGGTGACTCCTGCCTCGGCGGGGAATCGTGCTTTCTCGATCCCGCTCCGATCCATCACGAGCACCCGGTCCTTGGCGACTGTCAGGATGGCGTCCCCTTCCCAGGCCATCGCCGACACGTCTTTGAGGATGTCGCGCGCTTGCTCGGGGCTGATGAGCCACAGATGTCCCTGGACAAGTGCCAGACACGCGCCAGGGATCGCCAGTGCTCGCTCGAGAGCGGGCATTTCCCGCGTGACGAGCAATTGGTCTGACCGCACATCCCAGAGCTCCAGGCGGTCATCGTGGGAACGCAGGCACACCACGTCGCCGCTGCTCGACTGGGACGCGGCAGCTCCTCGTTCTTCGATTGCCCTGCGCCAGGACGGCCGCGTCTCCGACACGCCAGGATTCGCGCCTCTGGAAGGCATGCCCACACCCGCGGGTGCATCCGCTTGCGCACGCGCGCCCGTGCTCGCCTCTGAATCCGCATCCGCGTCCGCGTCCGCGTCCAGCGCAATCCAGCCCTGGTGAGTGAGCAGTGTGGGCGACGGCGAGGAAAGAAGCGCCGGCGCTCGCCAGCGCGGTCGTCCGCTCGCCACATCCCACACCC
>JAZDLZ010000370.1:0-3063 GCA_043801535.1 Pseudomonadota bacterium | reverse complement strand
CTGGAGTCGGACCTGGCATGGCGGATCGAGGCGCAGGTCGCGAATGCGCAGGTTGAGAATCTCCTGGACGCGGGCGCCGGTGTTGAACATGAGCGCGAACAGCGTGTAATCGCGCTGGCCCGAGGGGGAGGAACGATTGATGCTGTTCAACAGCGCCTGCACCTCGCCGCTCTCAAGGTACTCGATGGCGGCCTCTTTGGCCCCGCGTTTGAATGGGATGCCGAGAATGCGCTGCAGCACTCCCAAGTGCTCAGGCCGCTCGGCGACAAGGAAGCGCGCGAAGGTATGGATCGCGGCCAGCCGCGCGTTGCGAGTGGCGATCCCGTTGTGGCGCTCGGTCTCCAGGAAGTGGAGAAAACGGATGACACGGTCGGCGCTGAGGTCCGGAATCTCCAGCGCCTCAATGGGGCGATGGGCATCACGGGCGACGAACCGCAGCAGCAGGACCAGAGCATCCCGATAGCTGCGCAGGGTGTGCGGACTCATCCCGCGCAGTGAGGGAAGGTACTCCTGGAAGAAGCGGACCACAGCGTGGCCAAGCTGGGTCGGCTGGTGTGTCTTCATGGCTGACCTCCCTGGAGCAGATGTCCGAACCGGCGTTCAAAGAGGTCGCTGGCCAGGATAGCCAACGACGGGACCCAGCGCAGATAGTAGGCCGTCGACACGATCGACACGTGGTCCATGTACAGGGCCAGATGGGGCAGGCGTGACTGGACATCGACCCCTTCCCGGTACCAGCGGAGCAGCGCTTGGAGGGCGAAACTATGGCGTAGGTCATGGATGCGGGGGCGCCGGCCGTCGACGTCGCACACACCTGCCGCATCGAACAGGGCGTGGATGCCCTGGCTCAGGCCGGTCCCGGTGTAGGGGCGCAGCCTTCCTCTCGCACAGTTGCAGAGCAGCGGCGATGCCGGCCGTGCGTCGAAGGGTGGCGTCAGGCGCTGGCTCAGGTAGTGGTGAAGCTCCGCCCGCGCGTCGGGCGACAGCGGTACGAGTCGTGACTTGTGGAACTTCGACTCGCGGATCCGGAGCACGCCTGTTTGCGGCTCAACATCGTGTAACGTGAGGCGCAGCAGCTCCCCGCGGCGCAGCCCCGCGGTGTACAGCAAGACGACGGCCAGCCGCAGCACCGCCGGGCGCAGGGGAGAGCCCGGCGTCGGGGTCAGGCAAGCTGCGAGCGCGAGCATTCGTCCAATCTGTTCAGGCTCGACGAGGATCGGGGGGCGGTAGGGCTGGGGTCGAGGGAAGGAGGCCAGCTCGGGGACAAAGCAATTGGGTTCGCTGCGCCGGCGGTAGAGACAGAAGTTGCGGACGACGCGCTGGCGCGAGCGGCGGACATTGGCAGTGAGCCGGCGATGAAGATCGCACCAGCCTTCAAAACGGGGCTGGTCGAGATCAACGGCATGGATCTGGGCGAGAAACTCACGCAGGCTGTACAGGATGCGCTCCTCGTTGGCATAGCCTCGGCCCAATGCACGCTGGTGCGCCAGATACCCTTCGATGGCTGCATCCATGGCGGTGGTGCAGGTGGAGGCGTTCATCACAGCCCCCCTGTTGGCTCGACGGTTGGAACCGGAAGCGCCACCTCGCGCAGCATGTCCACGTCGAGCCGCAGGTATTGGCAGGTGCTCTCAAGGCTGCGGTGGCCCAGCAGATCACCGATCGCCTTGACCCCGACACCGCGTGTGAGCAGTCGCATCGCAAAGGCGTGCCGCAGGCAGTAGGCCGAGTATCCGCCCAGCGCCAAACCGCTTAACCGTGCCCGCTTCTCGAAGATGGTTGTGACCGTCGAGGGTTGGAGAGCCCCCTCAGGGCTCCGAGCCCGGAGGAACAACTCCGGGTGACGGGTGGTGGGCCGCCCACGGCAAAGGTACAGGCGCAACATGCTCAGCGTCTCCGCCACAAGCGGCAGCACCAACGGCGAGCGGGTCTTCCGCTGCTCGACATGGAGGACTCCGGCGCTCCAGTCCATCGAGTCCAGTCTCAGCGTCACGATCTCTGAGGGCCGAAGACCGTAGTGCGCCATGAGATGCAAGATCGCGTAGTCGCGCCAACCCGCCCTGCCCGAGCGATCGATCGAGCCCAACAGTTCTTGGACAAGTCGCCAGTCCGGCGCCCGGGGAGGCAGCTCGCCACGGTAGGTCCGCGGCGTGTCGATCATCGTATCCAGCCGGCTCCTGATGTCGCCCCGTTCATAGCCGTAGCGCAGAAATGAGCGCAGGTGCGCCACGGTGTGCTGCAGGGTCTGGCGAGTGACCGCTGGGCTCTTGAGAAGGAGATAGCGCTCGACGTCGGCAGGAGTAAGGTCGGCGAGTGCCCGATGGGGATCCAAACTCCGCGACAGGAAGTCCCCCATCGTTCTGTCGTGCTGCTGAATCGTCGTTGCTGCAAACCCTCGCAGCGCCGCGAGATGCTGCCGGTAGCTGAGACGGAAAGCCTCGAAGCGGTCGCACGTCGGAGGAATAGTCAGTCGTGCGCTCGCCGCCAGAAAGCGCTGGTAGGCGCGCTGTGTCGCGCGATACAGCGCCGCCTGTGACGAGGAGCCTGAACAGAATGCACTGGATAGCTGTACGACCGTGAATGTGGCGCCTGGGCGAAGATCTACCATCCGCTCCAGGGCCCGCTTGAGGCGAAACAGATGACCGCAGGTGGAGTCGCGCGAGTAGCCGGTAGCACGGAGCCAGCCGCCGAATTCCCGAAGCTCCTCTGCCCAAGGTGACTGCTGGTAGGACCGGTGAGACCTGGGAAACAGCCCTCGTAGCATGATGACCTCCTTCAGGTGGATCGGAGGTATCACACTACAGGCCCTCCAGTTATGTTGCCAAGAAGCGCTTCCCGCCCCGAAACGCGCTCGTCCTCAACCAACTACTCCACATAACCAGCATCGCCACATAAATCGATTAATGTAGAGAGTCACATAACTGGACGACTTCGCCATGAAGGAACTCACCTCTCCCCAGGCCGAGGACCTGTACGAGCTCATCGACCAGCGCACGGGGAAGGCCTCCTTCATCGTCACATCCAACCGCAGCCCTCAAGACTGGTATCCCCTCTTCCCGAATC
>JAZDLZ010000331.1:0-3050 GCA_043801535.1 Pseudomonadota bacterium | reverse complement strand
GGTTTGTCATCACCACGGCGGCCTTCGATCGATTTCTCGAGCACAACCGGCTGGAGGATCAGATCGCCGCTCGACTGGCGCTGATCGCCGAGGACACCGCCGACATCGAGGCTGCCAGCGAGACCGTCCGGGGAATGATCCTCGGCGCCGAGATACCCGCCGATCTTGCCGATTCTCTGAAATCGGCGGTCGCAGACCTGCAGCAGCGGCTCGGCCGGAAACCACGGCTGGCAGTTCGTTCCTCGGCGGTCGGCGAGGACGGCAAGGCAAGCTTTGCCGGCCAGTACCAGACCCTTCTCAACGTGGAGCCGAGCGAGCTCGAGACCAGCTACCTGCGAGTACTTGCCAGCGCCTACAGCCCCGTGGCCATCGCCTACCGCCGGCAACGCGGGTTGCGTGACGAGGACGCGCGCATGGCGGTCGGCTGCATCGAGCTCGTCGACGCGGTTGCCGCCGGCGTCATGTTCGGTCGCGACCCCGAAAGAGGCGACAAACCAACTGTCCTCATCGACGCTGTACCCGGCCAGGGCACAATGGCCGTGGACGGCGGAGTGATACCGGATCACTTTGTCATCGACCGTGGTCCGCCGCTCGCCATTTGTCAGCGAACGATAAGCGACAAGTCGCGAATGAAAGTCGCCGCGCCGTGGGGTGGGCTGGTCGAGATGGAGCTCCCGCCCGAGCGCCGGCAGACACCGTGCATTGGCGATGTCCACCTGCTAGAGCTCGCCGAGATCGCCCTTCGCCTCGAGGCTCACTTCGGCTCGCCGCAAGACATCGAGTGGGCTCTCGACGCCAAGGGAGCCATCTTCGTTCTTCAGTCTCGCCCACTCAGTCTCGAACACCGGGCGGCCGTCGACTGTTCTGTTCGCGAGGAGAGTCTATGGGGACACGAGATTCTCGCCGAAGGCGGTGCGGTCGCCTGTGCCGGGGTTGGAGCTGGCGCGGTCTTTCGGCTGGAAGGAAGAACCGATCTCGATCGCGTACCCGAGGGAGCTGTCCTGGTGGCGCGGCACTCCTCGCCGGCCTTCGTACGAGTCATGCGCCGCGTGAGCGCCATCGTCACCGAAGCCGGCGGAGTCACCGGACACATGGCGATAGTTGCCCGCGAATTCGGCATCCCCACTATCGTCGGCGCAGCGGCGGCGGCGGCGCTGCCCACCGGCCTGGAGGTGACCGTCGACGCATATCGCGCCCGCGTCTACCGGGGAATCGCCAAGGCTCTTCTCGAGGAACAGAAGGCAAAGCGGCCAGCGCCGATGAAAGGAACTCCGATTTTCGGCGCGCTCGAGCGAATCGCCGTCCACATCTGTCCCTTGCATCTGATCGATCCCACTGCGCCGAGCTTCACTCCCGAGAGCTGCCATTCGCTGCATGATCTCATCCGCTATGCCCACGAGAGCCTCTTCGCCGAGATGTTCCACATCGGCAACGACGTCAAGAGGGCAGACGAAGCCAACGCTCGCCGTCTGAACGCCAAGCTGCCCATCGAGGTCTACGTCTTCGACCTGGGAGGAGCGCTCCGTTCGCGAGCCGCCTGCGCCAGTACTGGCGCAAGGGTCGGAATCGAGGCCGAAGCCGAGACCTGTGCCGTTGCCGACGCGCACGCAAGTGCAAATGCGAGCGCAGACACGACCGCCAATGCCAATGCCAACGCTGACGCCGACACTGACGCCGACACTGAGGTCGAGGTCGAGCAGATTCTGAGCGTTCCTCTCAAGGCGTTCGTCGCCGGACTTCGCGATCCGACCATTCGCTGGGATCGACCACGACCGGTCAGCGTGGGTGGCTTCTTGTCGGTTCTGGGAGAGAGCATGATGAACCCGCCCCCGTCCAAGCACGGGCTTGGCAGGCGAAGCTTCGCCATGGCGTCAGACACCTACCTGAACTTCAGCACCCGGGCGGGGTACCACTTCTCGACGCTCGACACCTATTGCGGTCACTCCATCAACAAGAACTACATCCACTTTCGCTTCGTCGGCGGCGCTGCCTCGACGGAGCGCAGGAGCAGGAGAGCTCGCTTCGTCGGCCTGGTCCTCGAGAAGCTCGGTTTCGCGATCCAGACCAAGGGAGACCTGGTAACTGCTCGGATGCAGAAATTCGAGCGCGAGATCATCGAAAACACGCTACGGATTCTCGGCCGGCTAACACTCTGTGCTCGCCAGCTCGACATGTTGATGGACGACGACTCGCGAGTCGAGTCCTTCGCCGATTCGTTCCTGGCCGGAAAATACGACTGTTTTGCCTGAAGCTCCGGGGCTACAGCTTCCCGATCCAGTGATTGATGAGGTGAGCCAGGAAACGCTGGTCATGATCGTTCCTGAACCAGCTTCGCGGAAACGTGTGAGCCCCGTGTGTGGTTTCGACCACCAGGAATGGTCCGCTCGACAGCCAAGGAACTGTCATTCGCAGCACGTAGGCGTTTTTCACCTCGCTGGCGGCAAAAGAGAGCAGCACGTTGCCATATCGGCCGGGTGAGAGCACGAGCTGATCGTCGAGAATAGCGATCATGCCGGCCCGATGGCGCAACGCGCGAAAAATGCGCCATCCGTTCTTGACGCTCTCGAGCAAGAGCAAAACACCGATGACCTTCGACCATCCCGGCAGAATGCGGTAGGCAAGATAGCCAAGGCCCAGCCAAACCGACAACCAGAAGACGGGCGGCCAGGGAGAAACGTCGAACACTACCGTATTATCGTCTGGAGAATCGCCGTTTCCGGTCTTCGTCCCAGTCTCAGTCCTCTTCGAATCGATTGCACGGCGATGGGCAGCAGCCAGAGATTCGGGGGGTTCGTCGTTTTCCGCCATTGGCCTTTCTGACCCTGCGGCGGATGTACGGGTACTCGATGACACTCTACACTCCTTGTCGAGACTGGGTGCCGCAGTCAAGCCTGCGGGTACGGGCATTATTATACGGTTGTTGGGGGTGTGAACAAAAGCCGTTGGTTGTGCTGTTCCCTGTGCCTAGTCCCTAGTTCCTTGTTCCATTCCTCTTTCGAGGTGCTATTCTCGCCGCAGCAATCGGCGGCGCGACGGTGACATGGCACTCC
>JAZDLZ010000323.1:0-2484 GCA_043801535.1 Pseudomonadota bacterium | reverse complement strand
ATAGAAGGTGGCCATGCTCTGGTCAGTCGCCTTGGCGAGGGAGCGCAGCGGATCGACGCTGCCCGCGGTGAGAGTGGCGTTGGCCAGCACCGATACCTCACCGGTACCGCTGCCCTCACCAGCATTATAGGCCCAGATGCTCAAGGTGACCGGACTGCCCTCCATCAGTCCCTTAAGGCAAACAGGGGAATGAATAGCGGTCGCCTGTGCTCCTGGCAAGCACTTTCTTTTCGGGCCAAGACTCGGAATTCGTCATCAGCCCTCGTTCTCGTCTGTCATAGGCAAGCAATCTGGCCGATTGCCTATCGGACCATCGCAGATGGGGCCACAGCGCGTTGCATGCACTGCTCATCGCGGCTTTTTCCCCGACGAGGAGCCGCCTATCGGGGCGCATTTCCCGACGAGATTCAGAAGAGACCGCAACCCCGCCTTCGGCACAGGGATGTAACCGCGCTGTTGCTTGCCACCGGAACGGGGCAATGAACGAACGGAAGCGGGTAAGAGACCGGCACGCAGCAGCATGCTATGCCTACCACGAGACCCTGTAGTCTCGTATCCGCCGAATAACCCAACTGCCATGGCCGCCATGCTCCAATTGCTCCTGGTACTCCTTCGCACTCTGCTCTCGTCGTTTCGCCCCCGAACCGAGCTCGTGCTCGAGAATCTCGCGCTCCGCCAACAGCTTGCCACCTTCAAGGCGCAGGGCAAGAAACCTCGCATCCGTTTTGCCGACCGAGCCTTCTGGATCCTCCTCCACCGGCTCTGGGCACGCTCCGTCGATGTACTCCTCTTCGTCAAACCCGAGACCGTCGTCGGCTGGCACAAGGCCGCCTTCCATCTCTTCTGGCGTTGCCTCTCGCGCCGACGCAATCGAACGGGTCGCAAGCCGACTGCTCGCGAGCTCCGCGACCTGATCCGCAAGCTGGCAGCCGAGAACAACTGGGGCGCGCCTCGCATCCACGGCGAGCTCCTCAAGCTCGGCTTCTCTATCTCCGAGAAAACAGTCTCCCGCTATCTTCCCAAGCGTCGAGCAACTCCCGGCACAATCGAGCGCTGGAAAGCGTTCCTCCGAAACCACGCCGAGGGAATCGCTGCCATGGACTTCGTGGTTGTGCCAACCGCCACCTTCCGTCTCCTCTACGTCCTCTTCGTGATCCACCACGCTTCCCGACGCATCATCCACCTCAACGTCACCGAGCACCCGACTTCCGCCTGGATCTGCCAGCAGCTCCGAGAAGCCTTCCCATACGACACCGCCCCGAGACACCTGATCTTCGATCGAGACGCGTCGTTCTCGGCCAGCGTCGTCGCGACCATCAAGAGCATGGGCATCAAACCCACTCGGACGGCCTACCACTGCCCCTGGCAGAACGGACTCGCCGAGCGCTGGGTGGGCAGCGTCCGTCGAGAGCTCCTCGATCACGTGGTCGTCTTCGGTGAACGCCACCTGCTGCGGCTGCTCCGCCAGTACGAGACCTACTACCACGAAGACCGCACCCATCTGGGACTTGGCAAGGAAACTCCAGGCAAACGGCCGACGGAAACCAGACCGTCCTCGACTGCCAAGGTCATCGCGCTCCCTCGGATCGGTGGCCTGCACCATCGGTACACCTGGCGGGAAGCAGCATAGCAGCACAGTAGGTGTTGCCGTTGGCCACCTATTGTCACCGCGTTGCGAGTCTCCGACGGTCGCGGGAAGTCTGTCCGTCGATACCGTTCCTCCGATGCTTGACGCTCACTCACCGTGATTTGACGCCTTCCAATCATAAAGTCCGCATGGACCACAGATGGCCGCAGGGCCGGTAACTGCTCTCTCGGCCGAGGAATCCGGTCCAACGTGGGGTTTTGGCGAAGGACAGCCTGGATATTCCTGGAATCATTGAAGAAATACGTCGATCCGATTTGGCACAGGGCGAGGTGGCCACAGGACGGCCAGTGCCGATGGCAGCCTGATCGCTCCTCTGCTCACCATTTGGCACGGCTCCCGTCGAACACTGCCTTGCGCAGACTGTAGCTCTGCGACCTGCCCTCCATCGTCAGCCAACCAGCGCGAAGCCAGAATCAAGCGGCCAGCCCGCGCGAAGAGACGGCTGTGACTCCATGCCGAGCTTCGCATCCGACCGGCACTGGGATGCCCCCTTTCGTGGTCGGTGGCCTTCTTCAGACTGACGACCAATCGGCCGCACCGGCTTGACAGTCGGCCCTATGCGTGAACATCCAGCTATTCCATTCCGCCCTGCCGCGCCTCTAGAGGCACGCGCGGAACAGGCTAGGCGGAACACCCATCCTGTGCCAATTTCGATGCAACGAGGAGGGTCACTGGGCGTGCAACGCAACACCTGCCCGGCGATTCGCGACGGCCAGGATATTCTTGGAATCATTGAAGGAATCCGCCGATCCGATTTGGCACAGGGCGAGATCTCTTTCGTGGCGCAAGTCAAGCGTCGGGATGGACGGCCGAAATCCTGGATCAAATCGATCGGT
>JAZDLZ010000311.1:0-2158 GCA_043801535.1 Pseudomonadota bacterium | reverse complement strand
GTGGGACTGGAGGACGAAGACTTCCAGGACATTTGTCCAGCAGTCCCGGGTATTCAACATCTTCGGCCACCCTGATGGGACGCGCATCGGTGTCTACACCTACAGCACTGCCGGTGAGCTGAGCTTTGTCGGCGTGCCCGGCGGAAGCGCTGGCGAGTGGTTCAGCCCGGACGGCAGGCTCTTCAGCCCCGAGTATCCCAGCGGAACAGTCAGTATCCAGGACCTCTCCACCGGACTACCCTTCTGGAGAGCGCCCATCCTGCTGCCATCGCCGCCGGAGCTCTACACTCACCGGGGCTGGCAGCGGCTTGACGTCTCGTCCGCCGAGCACTCTGGAGCATCCGACCAGCCGGCGGCAGCGGCAGGGGCAGCGGCAGGGGTGGCAGCGGAAGAGCCCAAGCAGACAGCGTGGCGGCAGGCAATTGTCGAGCGCGCTCGGCTCGCCAATCTCAACGCGGGCAGCGGTCTTTTGTGCCTCGTTGACGCCAATTCCAGAATCGAGCTCTGGGATACTGCCGCCGACCGCCTGCTTGGTCAGCAGACATCGCCTGCGGAGGTATCCTCGGCGTTGGCTATGCTGGAAGGGTGCGTCGTGCTTGCCGGCGAGGAAGCTCTTCTCGTCGACCGCGCTGGCATCGGCAAGAGACTGGCGACCGAGGAATCCACTGCCATCGCCTGGCAAGCAGACACCCTGTTAGTGGCAGCCAGGGGCCGGATACAAAGCTTCGACGCCGACGGCAATACCCGGCGTGAAAGCTACAAGACCGGGCCGGGTGTGACGGCAACGGCAATCATCGACGATTGGCTTGTGGTTGGTTTCAACGAGGGGCAGATCGATCTACTGCCGTTGCTGGTCGGACAGAAGAAGCCGTCCCTTGTTTTTGCCGAGACGGATACGACCGCAGTCGTCAATCTCCACAAAGGACCGATGGGTACGCTGATCGCGGGCTATGCCAGTGGAATGTTGGGGATCTGGGAGCTCAAGAACGGCACCATCCTCTATCGCCAGAAACTGCACGGACCAGTGAGGCACCTTCTGCTTGTTGGTACGAAGCTCTATGCCGCGACCGAGGTGGGCGACTACACCGTCCTCGACCTGGCAGTGCTGGAGCAACCGTACTGCGAGCTCGTGCGCCGTCTGTGGAACGATGTACCAGTCGTGTGGGAGAACGGCCTGCCGGTAGTCCGAGCACCGCCGACCCATCATCGTTGCGCGAGAACGCCCGAGTCACTGCGAACAATGCAGGGGGACCCATGATGATGGGAGCGGCATCCGAGGATCCGGTTCTCCAGCCCGACAGCATGGTGGATCACTACAGGATCCTCCAGCTCCTCGGTCGAGGTGGCATGGGCGAGGTGTATCTGGCCAGAGACACCAAGCTCGGGCGGCAGGCCGCGCTCAAGATGATCCGATATGCCTACCTGCCCTCGGATCGCAAGGCGGTAGAACGGTTTCTGGAAGAGGCCCGCATTACCGCCAGCCTGAACCATCCGCACATGACGCCGGCCTGGCAGCAGCAGACGAGCGAGATGAATCCCGCTTGGCCGCTAACCTACAAGAGCGGCCACTCCTGTTGAACGTCATGCTCCACGAGCTTGCGGAGAAGGAAGGCAAGCGAGTGCTCCTGTTCGTCGACCAATTCGAAGAGGTGTTCACTCTCACAAAGAACGAAGAGCTGCGGCAGCGGTTCGTCGAGGCAGTCTTGCGAGCGGAGGAGTATCCTCGTGGCCCGGTGAGAATCGCGGTAACCATCCGCGACGACTTTCTCGGCCATGTTGCCGAGGGAGTCGAGAGAGGCTCGGCATTCGAACGCATTGTCGTGTTGCGGCGCCCAAGCCTCCAGGTCCTGGAGCAGATGCTCACCATGTCTCTCCAGTCCATGGGCTATCGCTTCGATGATCCGTCGCTGGCCGGAGAGATGGTCGCCTCGGTGCAGGGGGAGCCTGCTTGCCTGCCGCTCCTCCAGTTCGCCGGTCAGATGCTGTGGGAGCGGCGCGATGTTGGCAAGCGACTCGTCTTGCGCTCGGCGTACGAGGCAATAGGTGGCGTGGCAGGAGCTCTTGCCGAGCATGCCGACGGAGTGCTGGCCAGCATGTCAGCCGAGCAGGTCCGGGTTGCGCGTGAGCTGCTGGTAGGGCTGGTGACTCCCGAAGGAAC
>JAZDLZ010000291.1:0-6341 GCA_043801535.1 Pseudomonadota bacterium | reverse complement strand
CCCGATCGGTCAACGGGCTAGCCGTTCTCGGTCCCCTGTCCCTTGTTCCTAGTTCCTTGTTCAATTCCGACGACGACGAAGGGAACAAGGAACAGCCCCCCGGTACGGCTCGCACCTGAATAGGCGGCCGGAATCCCGGATCAAATCAATCGGTTGGCCACCGTCGATATGTGGCTCGTCTATGGCTCGTCTATGGCTCGTCTATGGCTCGTCTATGGCTCGTCTATGGCTCGTCTATGGCTCGTCTATGGCTCGACCTTCCCGCGAAGAGCTGCCTGCGACTGTTGATACCAGGTGTTCTCGGGAGGCACCATTCGCAGCACCCGCTGCCAGAGGTTCTTGGCCTGGCTCGGCTTCTTCTTGTACAACCGCACTGCCAGGGAATACAACGACTTTGCCCTGACATCGAGCTCCTTTTGGGCCTTCTCGACGAGCGGGTCGTTGTCTCTTCCGTTGCCGGCCGCCACCGTGCACGCCGCCATCGCTTTCTCGTACTTGCCCTGCTGCAGGTGCACGATGGCTGCGCGAGAGGCTGCCTTTCCCAGGTGCTCACTGAGCGAGCCAGCGTGAGCCCCGTCGCCCGAATGGACATCGATGGCCAGCGCCTCTTGATAGGCAGCCATGGCAGCGACGGGATCCTGGTCCGCGTTGTCCTTGGCCCGACGAACAGCGGCGCCGAGCGCCTCGTACGCCGCCGCCTTGGCCAGAAGCTCTTCCGCCTTGGCGCCACTTGCAGACCGTGCTGCCTCGCGCAGCTTGTCGGCCGCCCGATCGAACTGCCCTGCCGAATAGCGGCTGCTAGCAAGACGCTCGTTGGCAGTCGTCCCCTTCTTCTTGGTCGAGCGACTGTCGTCCCTGGTCGACGGTGTTCGCGATGACTGATCTTCGGAGGAACGGCGTTGCCCAGTACCGGTCTTGCCGGAATCACGCGCAGCCGGCGACGCCCCCCCGGACGATCCTCTGGTACCCGGCAAATCGGATGTCGCCACCGCGCCAGTCCGGCCAGGTGCAGTGCCGGCAGAAGGTACTCCGCCTTCGCCGCCTTCGCCACCGCCGGTACCGTTGGCGATCTTGGCCGCGGCAACCATGGCGGCGTCGGCGGCGTCGGCGGTGTTGACGGTGTTGACGGTGTTGACAACGCTGGCAGCATCGGCAGCGTTTCCAGCGGCAAGCGCACCACCAGCGTCGAGGACGAATGCCTGGCCTAGGGCACGAGCAGCATCCGCCAAGGTTCCTCCGACAGCAACACCGGCGGATGGCGGAGTAGCATCTATCTCTTTACCAGCCAGCGAAGGCCCGCTCACGTTGGACGCACCACCCGTGCTCGAGTGCTCTCGAGAGAGCAGGCCGATTGCCAAGGAGAGACCAGCAACTCCCACTGCCGTGCCGATCGCCAGCTTCTTCCAGTATCGCGGTCGAAGCTCTGGGATCCGTCCAGTCGGCGGCACCGCGAAAGGAGACTCGGAATCGCTCATCCGCAACAAGTCAGTCGTCGAAGACACGGGGACTGGAACAGTAGGTGCGACGGCTGCTGCACCAGCGACAAGCTCATCGTCGGCCAGGCTTGCCGAGCCAGTCTTCCTCGGTTCGGAGGCAATGGATGCAACCGCGACGGCGATCTGCTCGGCAAAGGGAAGATCCGGCGAAGGGGCTTCGACCGATCCTGCCGAGCTTCCGGTCAGCGACTCCCCCTGCACCGTAGAGAAGGGGAGATCTGGCTGCGGAGTTGGCGGCGTCGACGTTGGCTGCGAAGATGACGGCTGGACCGATACTTGTGGCGCTGCTGGCTGTGCTTTCGACGGCGGCAAATCCTCGACCGCAGGAACACCCGCAGCCGCAGATTGAGGCTTCGACTGGAACCGCTCTCGAATCGTGGATGCCAGATCGGTCCTCTGCAAGCTCGCAGCCTCTGCAAGCACGGCGATGCTCGCGCGCAGAGGGTCCTCGAACCGGACCAGCGTGTTCCCTAGCTCGAGCTCGTCCCCGTGCCGAAGGGGAGTCTCACCGGAAATAGTCACTCCGTTGACAAGCGTCCCGTTGCCGGAATCGAGGTCCTTGACCAGGTAGCGGGTACCATCCCAGCGAAGCACTGCGTGCCGGCGCGACATGGCGATGTCGCGGAGCACGAAGTCGTTGTCCGTGCCCCGGCCAATCGCAGCGGCACCATAGCTGAGAGCGTGCTCGGCGCCGCGATCGGTGCCACTGATGATCAGCAGTCTCGCCGGAATGGTGGGCAATTCGTCGGTAATGACGCCGGTGCGGGCCTTCTCCAGAAGGCCCGGAGGTGGTGCCTGGTCGATCTGAGTCTGGACCGCGAGCTCGCCACCAATGACCTTCTCGCCAAACGGAGTGGTCGCCGCCATTTCGTCCGCCCGCGGGGACGCCGTCTTGGCCGCGCCAGGTTCGGGCAACGGCGACTCGTCCCATCCTTGGGACACGTCCTTTCCAACCACCTCTGCCACCTCTGCCACCTCTGCCGCCATGCCAATCCTCGTTTTCATCCCCCTTCTAGGTCCCTTTGCCGCGCCCATTGCCCCGCCCGCTCTGGGTCCGGCTCCGGCGCTCGCTCCGGCTCCCATCCCACTTCCAATGCCGCTGCCTATCCCGGCTCTTGCTGCAGCGTCTTCTCCAGTTCCCGCTCCTCCTCCGACCTTCCTCTCGATTACCCCATCACCTCCTGCCTCGACGCCAGCGTTGACACCAGCATTGACACCCGGTTCGACTCCCGCCGCGATTCCTGCCGCGATTCCCGCATCGACTTCCGCTTCGATTGTTGCTTCGCCCTCTTCGCCCTCTTCGCCTTCCCCGCCCGCTTCCTCGCCCTCCTCGCCCGCTTCTTTGGCTGCCATTTCGGCTGCTATTCCTGACCTTCCTCCGACTCCAGATCCCATCCCGGCTTCCGCTCCTCTCCCAATCCCAATACCTGCTCCAACTCCCATCCTGACTTTTCCCTCGCCGCCACTCGCGGCGCCAGCGATCGCGAGTTTCGCTGCGTCTTCGAGCTTTCTACCTTGCCCCTTGCCAATTGCCATCTCCTTCCCGATCCCTTTCCCAATCCCAATCCCAACCCCGACTCCTTTCCCGACTCCTTTCCCGATTCCAATCCCGAGTGGGCTAGAACGATCGCGATCGGTCGCCGGAAGCGCTGAATCACTACTATCGGCAACCTTGCCCTTTGATGACTCGCTCGGCTGCTCGCCATCCGGAGCCGAATCGGATCCGGGAGGCTTGACCGGGGGCATTGGCCTACGAAAAGATGACACCCTTGGGATTCTAGCCGAGCGTAGGTCAAGCGTGCAAACCCTGACGTATCCCAGGTATCCCACGAAATGATGGGTTTTCTCGGTATGTAACCAACGAGTGACGCAACCAGGCGGGATGGATCGGCGGCAACTCAGGTGCGAACCATCCGTGGTATAAACATCCGCCATGGAAATCTGCCCGTCAAAAATCGTCGGGGTCGGCCTCAACTATCGGGCTCACGCCAAGGAGATGGGCAAACCCCTGCCAAGCGAGCCCCTGATCTTTCTCAAGCCGCCCTCCGCGCTCGTCGGCAACGGGGAAGCGATCGTTCGTCCCAACGGCTATGCACGGGTAGATTTCGAGGGCGAGCTGGGGATCGTCATCGGCAAGAAATGCCGGCGGATTTCCCGGCACCAGGCGCTCGACTACGTTGCCGGCTACACCTGCGTCAACGACGTCACGGTACGTGAGCTGCAAACGCGAGACGTCCAGTACACCCGCGCCAAGGGCTTCGATTCTTTTTGCCCGGTTGGGCCTGTGATTGCCACAAGCCTGAATCCAGTGAATCTCGCCATCCAGACCAGGGTCAATGGAATCGTTCGGCAAGGAGGATCGAGCGCCGATCTGATTTTCGACGTTCCAACCCTCATTGAATTCATTAGCGGAGTAATGACACTGCAACCTGGCGATTTGATTGCCTCCGGTACCCCGCCTGGCGTGGGACCACTCTTCCCGGGCGACGTGGTCGAAGTCGAAATCGAGGGAATCGGCGTCCTGCGCAATCCGGTGGTCGCCGCCGACGATTAGCGCCAGCGGCCAGCTCGCGCCTGGCGTTCAATTCCTGGGGACATGCCAATCATGAAGAGAAGACCATCCAGACGGATTAGTGAGCTACCGCCGTACCTTTTTGCCCGCATCGACGAGCTCAAGGCCGAACAGCGAGCGAAGGGAGTAGACCTCATCGATCTCGGTATCGGCGACCCCGATCTGCCGACCCCGCCGCACATCCGGGCGGCGCTCAAGACCGCAGTCGATGACCCGACAACTCACCGCTATCCTGCCTATGCTGGTACCCGCGAGCTCCGCAGCGCGCTGGCGTCCTTCTACCAGCGACGATTCGGCGTCGAAGGGCTCGATCCCGACACCGAGGTGCTGGTGCTGATTGGCTCCAAAGAAGGCATCGCCCATTTTCCGGTCGCGTTCGTCGATCCAGGCGATCTGGTGCTGGTGCCCGATCCCGGCTATCCCGTCTATGCAACGACAACACGGTTCTGCGGCGGAGAAGTCCACTACCTGCCGCTGCGCCGGGAAAACGGTTTTCTCCCGGATCTCGAGGCGATCCCGCGCGAGATAGCCAGCCGGGCGAAAATCCTGTGGGTGAACTATCCCAACAATCCGACCGCTGCCCTGGCCTCTCGCCGTTTCTACGAACGAGTGGTCTCGTTTGCCAGAGAGCACGGCATCATCGTGGCTAGCGACCTCGCCTACAGCGAAGTCTATTTCGACGAGGCCAAGGCACCGCCCTCGTTTCTCTCCGTTCCCGGCGCCAGAGAAGTCGGAATCGAATTCTATTCGCTATCCAAGACCTACAACATGACCGGATGGCGCGTTGGCTTTGCCGTCGGCAACCGCGAGCTGATTGCCGGGCTTGCAAAAGTCAAGACCAACGTCGATTCCGGGGCTTTCGAGGCGATTCAACGCGCCGCAACCGTGGCCATCACCGGCGATCAGCTCTGCGTAGCCGAAATGCGGCGAATCTACCGAGAACGCCGCGACATCCTGTGCGGTGGGCTCGCCGCGCTCGGCTTCGAGGTGCTCAGTCCTAATGCAACCTTCTACTCGCTGGTTGCCGTGCCGACGTCCAGCACTTCGATCGAGTTCGCCATGAAGGTGCTCGCCGAGACCGGGGTAGTGGTCACCCCGGCGGTGGGATTCGGAAGCCAGGGCGAAGGCTTCATTCGGCTGACCCTGTGCGCCGACCAGACCAGGCTGCAAGAAGCAGTCGAGCGCCTCGCCAAGCTCGCTCCGTCCCCCACCTGATCCTCATCAGCTCATCAGCTCATAATCAGTGTTCCAGCGATCTCACCACGATGACTACCAGGAAACCAGCGAGCAGGCCGAGTGTTGCCACCTTCTCGTGACCGTGGCTGTGAGTCTCGGGGATGATCTCGTTGGAAATGAGGTAGACCAACGCGCCCGCGGCAACCGAGAGGGAAAAAGGCAGTGCTCCCGAGAGCAGCGAGCCAGCAGCATAGCCGACGAGTGCCGCGACGGGCATCGCCATCCCCGTAGCCGAAACCGCCAGCAGCGACTTGAGCCTCGACCAGCCGCCATAGCGCAACGGGGCGCCCATGACCGCTCCCTCGCAGATGTTCTGGAAAGCGATGGTAACGGCGAGAAGCCAACCGAGGCTGTGCGAGTGGCCGGAAGCAAAAGCGATCCCGATGGCAAAACCCTCGGGAAACCGGTGGATAGTCATGGCGCCGGTGATCAGCAAACCCTTGTGGACTTCTTCCCCGTGCTCGTGCTCGTGGGGATGAGATGCATCCGCACCGTGTCCGGCGTGGGCATGACCGATGTGCTCGTGGTGGCCTCCAGCGTGGTGGTGTGGTATCAGCCAGTCCATCAATGTCATTGCCGCCACACCGAGGGCGAAACCAGTGAGCACTTGCGCCAGCGCACCTGGTTGGAGAGGAGCACCTTCCGGTCGGACATACTCCAGGGCAGTAGAAAGAAGTCCCAGAGTAGCCGCGGCAATCATCAAGCCAGCACCTAGCCCCAGAATCATGTCGTATGACCATCGCGGAATCGTCCGCCGGAAAAGGAAGGGCACTACGCCAAGGCCAGTGCAGAGACCGGTTGCCGTTGCGATGAGCAGAGTGAATAGCACCAGCGCAGTTTAGCCCAAAGTTGCCGGCTGACCGATATCCACTTCACTCGGTCTATTGGCAAGTTTGCGGGTGTGTCCCGGAGAGTCGACGGCGATTGCTCGATCGACGGTGGCCAACCGATTGATTTGATCCGGGATTCCGGCCGCCTATTCAGGTGCGAGCCGTACCGGGGGGGATGTTCCAGTTCCTGGTTCCTTGTCCCTAGTT
>JAZDLZ010000236.1:0-4256 GCA_043801535.1 Pseudomonadota bacterium | reverse complement strand
CACCGATTCCGCAAGGGGGGGTTGGCGTAATGTCGACCGGCAGTGGATCGACGGTCGCTTCAACAATCATCTCCGAAACACAACCCACCCTGTTGATCTCAAACGGCACTACCAGCTCCGTAGGCGTCTGCGATTGCTGCGGACCGCACAGAACGGCAATCGCCGTCGCTCCGAACCATGACGCCTCGTTCTTTGAGTACCGCGCGAACACATACAGACGCCCTCGACTGTCCGACGAGAATCGGTTCTGGACATCGAGTGGAACTGTGACGTTGCCTCGGACAATCGCGACTGGGTCGCACGAGCAAGCCATCAAGGCGCATACCAGCAGCGCGCCTCCCATCAATGCGGCCCTGCCAGTCATGGCGCACCGTCACCGTTCCTGAGAGCATCATAAACAGCGAGAAAGAATGCTGTGCGGTTCTTCGCGTTGATTTGGCAGGGCTTCGTGGGATTGTCGAAACATCTGCCTGTATTGTACGCGTCTTCGACGAATTCCGCCTGAGGCTCCGTGCCGAGATCCGCCCATGACGTTCCGCTGTCAACCTTCGATTGCCATTCGTAGCCGTCGCCAAAATACTGCTCGGACACCGAGTGGATCTTGTAGTCGCCGCCACCGTTGATCCATTGCCAAACATGAGTTGATTCGTGAATCACGGTAGTAAGACTATGCGGCCATTTCTTTAGGTATATCGTTGTCTCAAGAGTGAACGGTCTATCGTTCAACGACCATAGACCACAGAATCCCTCCTTGATGCGCACCATGCCAGCCCAACCACCTCCCTTGCCGAATACTTTGCTAACCTCAGCTTTTTCCGTGCTGTTGTAGTACCGACCGACTGGTTCCAGATAGAGCATCGTTTGCAGTCCGGCTATCGAATCGGCGGCTGTTGTAAGAATAGCGTCGAGCGGCGCTTCCACCGCAAGCTTGGCGAGCCCAACGAAGAAGAGCGCTGTCCCGTCTTTGAAATTCCCTTTTGCTATCTCAGCCAATCCTTCTCCCATTGCCCTTACGCCGTCGTAGACTCCAAAGCCGAGCGCAACGAGACCGTTGACTGCCGACTGCATGACTGTGAACGCACCCCAGAATTCCCGTTTGAGCACTTCCACGAACTTGTCGGCAGCTTTGTCAGCGCCTTCCTTGATCCACCCGCCCAGTACTTTTGCCCCGTCCCAGGTCTTGGATGAAGCGGTCTTGATTGCGCTTCCGGCAGTCTTTGCTCCGCTCCAAACCCACTTTCCGCCGGTCTTGATACCACCCCACGCCCATCCGAGTGCTTTCTTGAGCCAGCCAAACAGAAACTCGACCTCGACGATTCTCCCGTTAACGATGATCTCGCCTCTGTCTTCGTTCAACCGCATCGCTTCCACTACTTCACTGGAGACCTGCGTGCTGGTCAGAAACATGCGGAAGAGAGCCCCTTCATCGCCTGGCGTGTCTTCCGCAGAAAGCAGCGTATCGAGGTGGTGGCCGACCTCCTCCAAATAGACAAGGACTCGGAGAGCAGTGCTAGGAACGCTCTCGTCGAGATAGATAACGCCAGTGGACGGAGCGTAGGCAGCCAGAGCAGGGATCGAACCTGGCGCGACGAGTTGCACAGGCGGGGCCCAAGTGAAATCTCTGAGCAGAATCTCTTTACGAATCACTTCCGCAGTGTCTCGGTCGAAATCTGACCCGAATGCCTGCTCCAACAGACGATAGAATCCCGCTACGTCGCTTGCGCGCTTGGTCAGCATTTGCTGTGCCACCAACTCAAACGTGGACTGGTAGGCTCGCCCGAACCGATCGTAGGTAATGGCGCTGCTCAGCGACGCGACATCAGGCGCAGAGTATTCGCTCTCGATCGGGCTCCCAGCGCTGTCATCATTCGGTGCTGACTCAGATTCATCTTGCTCTTGGCCGATAACTCCTGTCATGCACCCGCTTGCGGCGACACTTGCTGACAGAATCAGTGAGAGACCCTTCGCGAAGGCATTGGTCTTGCGCATTGTTCCTCCATGCTACCGTGTGGTACGAGTCTTCATATGGATGGCGAGCATTCTTGCTCGAAAAGAGGCCACCAGTAAAGGGGGTGTGGGCGGATCACAGGGCGACGGACAAAGTCGTGAGCGGCCCGGTCTGGGCGTCCAGCGCGCCGGCCGAATAGCGCAAGCGACACCCCCGACGGGCAGCGGACTGCCCCGTGGGGGTGGAAGAGCCGCCTTGGTGGGCAAGGCTCGGCCCTCGCAGCTCTCGGCGCTCCACGGCCGGTTCACGAGAAGGGAGCGTCCGCAGCTCACGCCGGAACTGTCAAACTCTGAGAGCCTCCCCGGCAGAGCCGGGGGTTCACCTAAATGAAATTGAGTCGAACGTCGATCCAGTGTCGAGTGGCTGCAGCTGTGTGACATTGTGCGGATTGGTATTGACTGACTGGTAGGGGAGGGGCCAACATCTGGGCCAACAAGCCATCCCCTAGATTGGTGAGGGCAAGGAGTCGAGCGAATGAGGCACCGCAGAGAAGCAGTGAGAATTAGAACGAGAAGCATTAGCTCGCGCATTGCCGCCGGCGTCACAATCATGACCTTCGCGGTGGTGTCCCTCAGTCCGGCGCAGGCGTCCGCCTGGAAGCCGCACACTCACGTGATGACGGCGAATGCCGCTCTCGTCGACGCCGCCGACGGCGGTGTCTGTCTTCCGGGCATCTCGTCGGAAGAAGTCCCTATCGGCGACACGCCGCTCGTCGGGATCTACAACAGGAATGGGGCATGGCAACGGTTCAACGATCTCAAGAATCTTGGCATGTACTTGCGCGCTGGCAGCCTCGGGCCCGATGCCTATCCCGACGTGATGTGGGGGCAGCTTGCTACTCACGTTGACAAGAGTCGGATAGCGGAGGAATCAGGGACTGAAGAGAACCTGGTGCCGTATTGGGCCGAAGGTCTTATCGATGAGAACACCATAAAGGCCATCATGTCGGAGATGGGTGGCATGCCCAAATGGCGAAGCATCGACTGGGGTCATGAGCTCTTGTGGCAAGCATTGAATCTGCACGCGGACCAACTCCGAGGCAAGTCGCGTGAGGCTGTCACGAACGATACTCGGCTAAAGTCGCTGTACACCGAGCGACAGGCTTCTATTGCCTTTGCTCTCGGCTACCTGATGCACATGGGCGGCGACGCATTCGGCCATGCCTGGCTCAACCTGTACGCCCAGCAACCATTTTCGATTGCAGCCGGTCGCGGCACCTATGCAAACCTCGACATTGCGCCAGCACTAGTGCCACTGCTCGAGGAAGCAAAACATATGGCACTCGAGTCCTACATCGACTCGCGCTACGTGCCAGAGGTCATCGACGACGTGTGTACGCCACGGGATCCGGAATGGGCTACCGAATCCGCTTCCATTTGCGACACCGGCGAGCCGGTTCTCTTCCAACTGCCTTGCGAGTACTGTAATCCCTTGCGCGGCTACCCGCAGCCGCCCGATGCGCCTCTCGTCGCTGCCTGCGACCATTGCTTCCCCGACTGCAATCCCTGGCGACGAGTGTGCCCACCGCGTCTTCCGGGGGGTCTCGATTGCATGAAATGCCCGGAGAGAACCGGTGGATCCGTGCCACCCGGAGCGAGCCTTTCCGAACCTGTGCCGACGCCAACGCCGTGCGAGGACGAGAAGGACGGCTCGCAGTGCGAGGACTTGTATTACGAGTGCATGGAGGAAATCGAATTGGCCTGCGCCGACCGTGCCGAGGCCGAGTGTTGCGAGGATGCAGCGCAGCGGTTGAATCTTCCGCCGGAAGCGGCCTGCCTCGATGAGGAAGGCGATGGCGGGGGCATTCGCCAGTACTGGGAGGCAGTGAAGAAGCAGCGCGAAGAGACCAGGCCAGCAGTGCGCGAGGCGATTCTCAATGAGCTACGGAGGAAGAATCCCGGTGCGACCGACGCTGACCTCGATGCCGAGCTGGCGCGTACCATGCCGTGCGACTGCTACCAGGGCAGGCTGACTGGCTGGAGCGTCAACAACGATGGGACGTACGAGCAGACGCATGTCGAGGTCGATCTGAACTACGACGGCAAGCCGGATCTCTTGAACGAGTGCATGCTCTGGAACTGCTATCTGAGCCCGGGCACCAGCATCTGTCCGCTCAATGCTCTCGTTGCCGATCTGCCGGAACAAGAAGTCGGCGGGAGACTAATGTGCGAAAGCTACGACGTCGAGGCAATCCAGGCCAACCCCGACCCGCTGCTCTTGAAGACTGGCGTCGCAGTTCCGCGCCGCT
>JAZDLZ010000227.1:0-3456 GCA_043801535.1 Pseudomonadota bacterium | reverse complement strand
CGCCTCCGGTCTCTTCCGTGAGAAGAGGCAGAAGCTCGCGGGCATCCTTGAGCCGCGGCGAGGGCAAGCTCGCCAGCACACCGTCGGCGTGCTCGGCGAGAACGCCGGTTATTCGCCCCATTGCCTCGTAGGCTTGCCGCCGGATGAGCCGCTTGTCCGGGTCTCGGCGCTCCCACAGCATCTGGCCGGCAAACTGCAAGAGCGGCAGACAGGCTGGTTCTTCCCTCACCGACTGGATCATCTCTTCGACGAGCCCGCTATCCTCGTACCGGTATCCGAGTGCCTCGATCGGCTTGCAGAGGATGTCACGCAGCGCTTCCGATCCGGGTCTCCGCAGCACCGTCACCTGGCGCAAGGCCGCCTCGAGCTCACCGCTCTCGGCCAGCCGCCCCAAGAAATCATCGCGCACGGTGAACACTACTCGCACCGGGCCGTGCGGATCGTCGGCAGCACTGCACACCGCTTGCAAGAATCGTGATCTGACGCCCTCGTCGGCAACCAGTGTGTAGGTCTCTTCGATCTGGTCTACCACCAGAAGGACCTTGCTATCCGTTCGCTCGGCCAGCTCTCCCAGCATCACATTGAGCTGCTGCGGCGAATCCCTCAGCCGCGACGCCACTCCCCCGTCGAGACGGCAGAGCGCGTCCACCATCGTCATTCTGCGCTGCACGGTCAATTCGGCGAATTGATGCCGAAGATTCGAGGCCTCCTCGCCAGTATCGATCGAGCTTGACGACAACCTGCCGCTCTCGCCACCCTCCAGACGCGCTGCCAGCGCCGCAAAAGGATCGCTTCCGGGCTGCACCATCAACACTACCCACGCTCCCTGTTCCCGCAAACGAGGAACGACCCCTGCCTGCACGAAGGAGCTCTTCCCCGATCCAGACGGCCCAACCACTGCCAAGACTGGCTGCTCGCGCTGCCGCTCGATAAACGCTGCCACCTCGGCATCTCGCCCAAAGAACAGGTCGGCGTTGCGCTCGCCGAACGAGAAGAGCCCACGGAATGGGCTGTCCTCGGTCCCCAGTCTCTTCCTTCCCCCCTGGGCAAGCGCACCTTCCAGCCTCCGTGCCACTGCCCCTGCCGACGGTCGCTTTTCCGGATTCTTGTCCAGGCAACTGCCAACCAGCTCCAAGAGCTCCATCAACTCTGGCGCCACTCCGGCCGCAGCAGGAGCCAGCGGCACTGGTTCCGAGTCAGCCACGCGCTGTTTGAGCGCCGTCACGCCAAGTCCCTGGTAGGGGTGCTTGCCCGTAGCCAGCTCCGCCAGGATCAGGCCGAACGCCCACACATCGGCTGGCTCGCCGATCTCTCTGCCGAGCCAGTGTTCGGGCGCCATGTAGGGGACGGTTCCGCAAAGCAGACTTTCGGTATCGTCCAAACCCGCGTCAATCTCACTCTCGGTATCGCCGCCCGTCGAGATCGCGCCACAAACGCCACCAATCCCGCGGCCGACATCGTCATCTCTTTCGCCGCGGCCACCTGCACCATCTACACCACCTGCACCATCTGCACCATCTGCCTCACATCCCTCACCAGTTCCGTGCTCGCCAAGCACGCCACCTAGACCAGCCTTGCCAGTCGTGTCGCCCGCGACCCTGGCCAATCCGAAGTCCAAAACCCGCACACCGCCATCCTTCGCCAAGAGCACGTTCTCCGGTTTCAGGTCGCGGTGCAGCACCTGGTGTCGGTGCGCCTCGGCGAGCGCCTGGGCGATGGCCAAGCCAATGCGAATCGCTTCCCGGGCTCCTGGCCGCTCCACCAAAAGGCGCTGGCGCAGATTCTGACCTTCGAGAAACTCCAGGGCCAGATATGGTCTCCCCTCGTGCTCGCCGACCCGATAGACGGTAACGATGTGCGGATGGACGAAGCTGGCAGTGAGCTTGGCCTCGCGCATGAATCGGAGAGCTGCATTTCCGCCCCCCAGGCTGCGCGGCCTAATCAGCTTCAGCGCTACCTTGCGCCCCAACTTGACATCGCGCGCCAGATACACCTCGCCCATGCCACCGCGACCGACGAGCCTGACTACTCGAAACTCGTCGACCATGGTACCTTCACCCAGCGTCGCTTCGGTTGCCGCGAATGCTGCTCTGCTCATCGCCACGAATCCCGGCAGGGAAAAGGCTAGCACATTCATCGCCCGATACGGGGCAACTCGTCAGCTACTCGATCGGCTGTTGCTCGTCACCTCGAAGAACAACGCCGAACCCAACAGAGGAGCGATCGCCGATCACGACATCGCCGATCAGAACGGCGGTTTCGGCGACGAACACCTCGCTTGCCAGCTGTGGCGACCTCCCCAGGAATTCACGAATGATCGGCATGTATTCGCGACCGCGTTCGCCAACGAAGAAAGAAAAACAACAGAGCGGCTCCCAAGACAGCGCCTCCGACGTCGGCAGCAGCATCGAGGACGCACGACTCACGCCCCGGCGTAAAGCGTTGGTGCAATTCATCGGCAACACCGTAGAGGGCGGTCGTCGCTACCGCCAACCAGAAACGTCCGAACCCGAGACAAACCAGAACGCCCAACCCCGTGAAAACGACCAGATGCACCACCTTGTCGCTGGCCACGGATGGCAGGTAGTCACCAGGCAGCGAAGAAGCCACAAAAACCCCTGCGCCGTACAGCAACGCTGGCAACCAGCGAAGCACTGCCCGGCGCCGAGCATTTCGCCGGCCTACATCTTCCACTTGCCAAAGGCGCTGTCGCCAAGACATTCGAGAAGCTCCCGGTACGCTTCGGCATCAACGGGGAGCCCCTCTGAGCCCAGAAACCCATCTGCCGACTTTGCCTCGCAGCGAAGGTCTATCGCGGGTGGCACCGCGCGCAGGTCGATTCGGCGGGCTTTGTCGACAACTTTGCGGGCAACGCGGATACCTGCGCCAGTACGCAAGGCCAGGGCCAGCGCATCAGAAGGCCTGGCGTCAACGGACACCGCGAGTCCATTTGCACCCGAGAGAAAAATCGTGGCAAAGAACGTGTTGTCGCGCAGGTCGTGGACTTCGATACGATCCACCTTGATACCGCACCGTCGAAGAACAACAGCCATGAGGTCGTGCGTCATCGGCCGGTCGAGCTGGATGTTTTCCAACTCGGTTGCGATTGCCGATGCCTCCATCAGGCCAATCCAAATCGGGACGGCCTCTCTTCCTTCGCTGTCCTTGAGAATGACGATTGGCATATTCGTGAAGGGGTCAACCGTCAAGGATGACACCTTCATGTCAATGAGCGAACCGTCTTCGCCGCTGTCAGTACCTCGGGTCAAGTGTTCAAAGTCTACGCGGTGAACACACGACCGTCAAGCTGGACCTTGCTCGCTGGTGTGATCGTTGCTCGTTGGTCCCCCGTCGATGGCGGCGAAACCAGAGCGTCAGCGATACCCGACGTGGACGTATCTCGGTCGGATGGACATGACAAGGCACCCGAGGGAGCGCAGGCCGTTCTCGGTCTTT
>JAZDLZ010000215.1:0-4044 GCA_043801535.1 Pseudomonadota bacterium | reverse complement strand
CCCATCCCTTAGGCTACGTCGTTGCTCTCGTTGTCGTTGCCGTCTCTATCGTCCGCCTTGGCTACGTCTTTTCCTCCTACGGCTTTCTATCGTCGGCGGACGTTCAAGCAAACAAGCGCTTGGCATCCTACGAAATGGCCCCCCCCCCCCTGTCAAGTATTATCTTTCGCCGCTTCCATTTTCTTGCCTGTTCTGGCTCGCTGAGCTGAGCTGAGGTTTGGCGCAGTCATGGCGCGGTGGTGGATGCGGTCCCGCGGTATCGTGACTGACCCGCACCGTTGCGTACTGCGCGAAAACTCCGAAGCCAACTCGCCTGCTTCGGCGAGTGGTATCCCGCTTGAGTCGCCGCCGAAGGTAGGATAGTTTTGCGGGCGGCGATTCCGCGTCGCGGCGAACATTACCCTCATAGAATCGGAGATCGATCTGGGATCCAGATCGGGTCCCCAGACCAGCCGGAGTCGGCCATTGCAGGGGCAGTCGCCCTACGTGGTCAATCTCGACCTCGGCTGGTCGCCCTCGCACCGAGGTCTCCGTCCTCTACAACGTCTATGGGCGTCGCATTGCCGAGGTGGGAATCGAGGGGCTTCCCGATGTCTACGAGCAGCCGTTTCATCGCGTCGACCTGGCTGCGAGCCGCAGCCTCGGCCGAGGACTTCGCTTGAAGGTCGGCGCCACCAATATTTTCAATCGGGCAGTCGTCCTGAAACAGGGCGACATCACCGTGCAACGCTACTCGCCGGGCTTCACTACGTCCAAGGCCGCCACTCCGCCCTCGGATGGTTTTTTCGACACTGCCGCCACTTTCGTCGGTGCGATTGGCAGCCAGGACTGGACGGCTGGTTGGGCAGCGTATCCCGTCAACTAGGTCTAGGTCTAGGTCTAGGTCTAGGTCACCGCTACAGCGACGGGGAGCGGTCGCGCGCCTCGAATTCCGCCGCTTCCTCGTCCTCTTGGCAACGCTGTGCCCATGGAATCAGGAGTAGCCGTGCCGTCTCGATTTGCTGCCCGCAGTCAATGCAGCGGCCATACTCGCCTCGCGTAATCCTGCGCAAAGCCTCCTCGATCCGTTGGGCGAGCACTACTTTGCTCTCGGCCAAGCGGGTTCCGAAATCGCGCGCCTGTGCTCGCTGAGCCTCGTCCCCTTCGTCACGCGGAACGTCTTGCTCTGATTGCAGGATCATGCCTTCCCGGATTTCGCGATGGCTCGATCGGTAGAGCGCTACCAACCGGTCCTCCAGCCTCCTCCGAATGGACTCGAGCTCTTTCTGATCCACCCAAACAGACGAAAGCAAATCCCGTTCCGTCGTGGTCGCCGCCTTGGCGGGATGATTGGGGACTACTAGTTTGCCGAAGTCATCTTGCCGTAGACCAGCAGCCCGTTGCTATCCATGAATCCCTGTGGCGAGCTAGTCACCCATTTTCCTTCGATGTTGATCAGGTCGCCTATTGCGATTGTTGGCACTTCTGGCCATTTGGCCAGGTCTTCCTTGGGCAGGAAGCGCTTTTCATCCTCCCGAGGCGGACGTGGCACTTCGACCACGAGGGCGCAGCGATGCTGGGGGCTGTCAGCAGTGTCGCCGAGGTAGAAATGCGGTTTTTCGCAGCGTTCCGGGGTATCCTTGACTACCTTTTCGCCCAGCGCAGCGACGCAATCGTAGACCCAGGTAACATGGCCTTTGACCGTGACGTCTTGATTGAGGAATCTGGTGCCAAAGCGACGCATCTCGGCGACGGAATGACTTCCATCTGGGTATCCACGAGGCCTTTCGAAAGCGGGGGGCGCCGGCAGGTCGAGCTTGACCTGGGTCTCGACGACCTCGGGTCGGGTGGCAGTCGGTGTCGAGTCCGAGCATGCACAGGCGGTGTTGAGCCCAACAAGCCCGACCAAAGGTACAGCCCAGGATATCTTTGCCATGGAAGCCCACATAGCACGGTCAGACTTACTCCACAAGCCATCGGGGGCAGACTCTCTCTACCAGTCACCCTCGTGATGCTGGTACTCGCCAGTGTGGTCTCTGGCTGCGAGGGAGCACCGGCCCGCTCCAAACCATGGCGAGTTGGTGAGACCCCTCCTCTACGCAGCGGGGGGGCTTTGCCGAGCAACCATGACGAAGGCCGGTCCAACGCAAAGACAGACATGATCGGTCGGACATCGTTGTTGGGCAGGCCACAGGAAGCCGTCCCCGCGCTTGCCAGCAGCACGCAAGAGCAGTCACGAGCGCAGAAACGGAAGGGAGAGCAGAGCTCCGAAGATAGTTGGGCGAAGCAGCGACAGCGAGAGAAGACCGTGCGGATCTGGCTCAGTGCCGAGCCAGCTCATTTGAACCCGTTTGACGAACCCGACGCAAGTACCCTCCGGGTGGTCGAGGACACGGTCTTCGAATCGCTGTTCGTTCTCGAGCCTGGCGCCGACGGACATGGCCGCATCGTGCCGCGGTTGGTGGCCGACTATCGGGTTGCGGCCGATCGACGCGAGATCCGGCTCCAGCTCCAAGAGCGAGCAAAGTTTCATGATGGACGGCCGCTTTCGGCAGTCGACGTACAGTTTTCCGTCGACACTGCCCGTTCGGCAGCCAGACGCTCGACGCGTCTTGGTCGAATGCTCGCGCCCGTGCTCGGCGTCGAGATGCTTGGCTCGCGCGAGGTCAGGATTCGCATGAGCAGGCCAAGTTGGTATGTGCTGCGGGCGTTGGCGGAGCTGCCGATCCTGCCAGCACACGTGTACGGGCAAGGCAAGGGTGTGGATGATTGGCGTCACGCTCGTTCTCCAATTGGCTCGGGTCCGTTCCGGCTCTCGGAGTGGGAGTCCGGCACGCGAATCGTATTGTCCCGGAACGATGCATACTGGGGCTCGCCCCCGGCGATCGAAAGAATCGAGCTCGTGCTGGAGAACAACGCCGCCAAGGCGCTGGTTCGTGCTCGTCTCGAAGAGATTGACATCTTGCCCGAGCTGATTCCGCAGCACTATCCGGATCAACCTGCGACGCCCACGCTGGCGGCGTCGTACGTCCCTTTGGAGCTGCGACCACCGCAGCTCGCCTATCTACTGGTGAATGTTCGAAGGCCGCCCTTTTCGGACTGGCGAGTGAGGCAGGCTGCGTGGCTGCTGATCGATCGCCAGAGAATATCCGACGAGGTCTACAAGGCAATGGCTCGACCGATTGTCGGGCCAGTCTGGCCAGGTGGTCCTGTCGATGCTGCTACTCCACGGTTGGCGCCGGATAGCGCTTCTCTCGCACTGTCCTTGCTCGAGCAAGCTGGCTGGCGCGATCTCGACGGCGACGGCGTGCGCGAGCAGGGTACGGAGAAGTTGAGGTTGGCGCTCCTGGTACTGGCAAGTGCTCCAAGAGATCAAGAGCGGGCGCTCATCCTTGGCTTCCTTCGCGCCGGAGGATTCCAGGTAGAGCAGCGTCCAGGGGAGTCGGCCGTCCTGTTGAACCGCCTTCGCAAGGGTGAGTTCGACGCAGCGCTTGTCAGTTGGCGTGGCCGAACCGATGACGACATGTCTCCCTTCCTGCATAGCCGGGGATCGGAGAATTGGGGTGGATTCACCTCTCCTGATATCGATCGAGCATTGACTGCGCTGGAGCTGGCATGGGGGCCAGACGAGAGACTGGAAAAAGGGAAGGAATTGGGAGAGCTACTGCTGGCCGCGTGTCCGTTCCTGTCGCTGCACGCCCCCGAGCCGCACGGGTTGGTTCATCGTCGCGTGCAAGGGCTGACGGTGTTCGATGGGTGGTTCGCGCTCCGCAATCTCTCGCTCCTTCCAGGGACAAATCCCTAAAACGGCGATAGTGACAACGAGCGCAGCGCGGCTTCGCCGCGTGTAGCGAGTCGCGGCGCTGCACCAATTTGGTGGTCGCCCGGGAGATGACGCGCCGCGGTCCCCCTCCTCGGAGTGGTGGGGCGGAGGGGTGGTCTTGAGGCGCGCTAGCGCCGGATCAGGGCGATGGGAGAAGCTGGGCGATTTTTCTCGAAGTCTGCCTAGATTCTTGCCATACAGGCTAGAGGAGTGGGTGCCATGGAACAAACTAGCAAGAAATC
>JAZDLZ010000196.1:0-2159 GCA_043801535.1 Pseudomonadota bacterium | reverse complement strand
TACCGCAACAACTGGCAGCTATCGACCGAACGCGCCCTCACAGTTACCGAGTTCCTGATTGGCAACGGTGTCTCCCCGACCAACCTGGCGGCGGCTGGCTACGGCGAGCACGATCCGGTGGCAGACAACTCCACCGACGAGGGACGGCAGGAAAACCGTCGCATCGAGATCGTTCTGGTGCCGAATATCGAAGAGATGCCGAAGTTGCCCGAGTAGAATTGCCGGGGCGCGTCCCTCTGGACTACTCGCCCCACTTGGCGACGATGTCCTTGCGCTTCTTGCCGAGGATCTCGTACTTGGCTCCCACTTTGGCAAAAGCAGCAATGGCCTTGTCGAGGTGCGCGCGAGTGTGGGCAGCCGAGAGCTGAGTACGGATGCGTGCCTGGCCTTTGGCCACCACCGGGAAGAAGAAGCCGACCACGTAGACCCCCTCGGCGAAAAGGTCACGGGCAACGTCCTGCGCCAGCTTGGCGTTGTAGAGCATGACCGGGATGATCGAGCTCTGGCCAGGCTTGATGTCGAATCCGGTTTCGGTCAGGAGCTTGCGCCAGTAGATGGTGTTCTCCTCCAGCCGATCGCGACGTTCGGTCGAGCGAGAGATCACGTCGAGCACCTGGAGGGCGCCGGTGGCAATCACCGGGGCAACGGTGTTCGAGAAGAGATAGGGACGGGCCCGCTGGCGGCACATCTCGACGAGCTCGCGCCGGCCGCTCACGCAGCCGCCGGAAGCTCCACCGAGCGCCTTGCCAAGGGTGGTGGTGATAACGTCGATCCGTCCGAGAACGCCGTACGCCTCGTGGGTACCACGTCCGGTCTTGCCGACATAGCCGCTGGCGTGCGAATCGTCGACAAACACCATGGCGTTGTATTTCTCGGCTAGCTCGACGATCTTGTCGAGCGGAGCCAGGTCGCCGTCCATCGAAAACACCCCGTCGGTGATGATCATTCGATAGCGCTTGTCCTGGTGCTCCTGGAGCTTCTCCTCGAGATGTCCCATGTCGGCGTGCTTGTAGGTGTCCTGCATTGCCTTGCAGAGACGCATGCCGTCGACGATGGACGCGTGTACCAGGCGATCGGCAATCATGATGTCTTGGTCGTTGAGGATCGCCTCGAACACGCCGGCGTTGGCGTCCATGCACGAAGGGAAGAGAAGGGTGTCCTCGGTGCCGAGGAACGTGGTGAGCTTGCTTTCCAGCTCGCGATGGATGTCTTGGGTACCACAGATAAAGCGCACCGACGACATTCCGTAGCCGCGATCGGAAAGACCGCTGCGCGCCGCCGCAACGACCTCGGGATGGTTGGACAGTCCGAGGTAGTTGTTCGAGCACAGGTTGATGACCCGCTTCGGCGGTGCGCCAGCAGGGTATTCGACCTCGATCTCGGCATCCTGGATCGAGCGAATGTAGCGTTCTTCCTTGAAGAGCCCAGCACTCTTGAGCCCTTCGAGGTCGCGCTGGTATGCCGTCCTGGCAGTGGAGTTGAATGCCATCTTCCGCTCCTTTTTTCTTTTTCTTTTTCTTTCTCTATTCTTTTGCTTCTCTGGGATCCTTCTACGCGCGGACTACCTACGCGCGGAAACGCTCCACGAGCGCAGCAATCCTGTTGACGCTGTCGAACGCTTGCGGGCTCGCATCGGCGTCGGGAATCTGGATCTTGTACTTTTTCTCGAGGAAGCGCTTCAGAGAAACCATCGAAAAGGAATCGACGATTCCACCGGAGATGAGCGGTGTGTCGAGGTTGACTTCGCGGTCGTCGCCGTCGACGAGATACTCTCGCACAACGTATTCGTGAATGGCCTTGCGAATCTCGTCCATGATCTCCTCCTGGAATCTCGGTGCTTCACTGTGCACTGAATTGGTGGTTTGGCAGCAACAGTCTGTCAGCCGTTCTTCAATCATTCATCAGGGTCGAAAGGTCACCAACCGGCTCTCCCCATTCCTGGGCGCGGAGCACGCGACGCATGATCTTTCCGCTCCGCGTCTTCGGAAGGCTGTCGACGAAGGCAATCTCCTGTGGCATTGCCAGGGGCGAGAGCTTCTTGCGGATGAAGTTCATGATCTCGAGCTCGAGGTCATCGTTTACCTGATAGCCTGGCTTGAGGCAGACGAACGCTTTCACCACTTCCATGTTGACTGGGTCTGGCTTTGCCACGGCGGCGG